>NZ_JBEYJU010000002.1:0-188887 GCF_040703965.1 Streptomyces sp. NPDC006655
GAGCACGAGCGGCGCACGTTCGCGGACGCCGAGGCCGACCGCGAGGAGCGGGCCGAGAACCCCGCACCGCGGGGTGCCCGGCTCTCTTTCCTGGGGCGAGGGTAGGGAAAACCCTCGTTCTGATCGCGGAACCGCGAACAGGGACCCCCGCGGCACTAGGCTTTCTCACAGCGAGTGCTCCCCCCTGCGCCCATGCCGCAGCCGCCGGGATTCTGCAACTGGATTTTCATCCCACTCGCGTTCGGTATACGAACATTCGCGACCGATAGATGTGTAACAAGTCCGTTTCGCAGGGATCTTTCTGCTGACCGTTTGTCCGGATTTTGGAAGATGTACGCCGAAGGTGTGATCGAACCGAGACCTTGTGAGTGTGGTTCGGCCATGGCGGATGGCAGATAGTTAGGCGCGTAGAGCTCGGATCAACGGGTCATGCGCTGGACGTGGCGTCGACTTGCGAGCGCGGGGAGTGCACCTCACGGTTTCAGGCGCCGGTGACGGCGAAGTGTCGTGTGCTCCCCTCCGCGGTGAATCAATGGACTCATGAGGAGGAGCCCCATGCGTGGTGCCAAGAGCGCCAAGTGGGTTGCGATAGCTGCCGTTGTGGCGCTGGGTGCGACGGCCTGTGGTGGCGGCGGGGACGACACCAGCTCGGGCAAGGGCAAGGGCAACGGCGTGGTCTCGGTGGAGATCGGCGAACCGCAGAACAGCCTGGTTCCCACCAACACGTACGAGACCGAGGGCGGCCAGGTCATCAACGCCCTCTTCACGGGTCTGACCAAGCTTGACGCCGACAACAAGGTCGTCAACGCCATGGCCGAGTCGATCGAGACCAAGGACAACAAGGTCTGGACGATCAAGCTCAAGTCCGGCTACACGTTCCACAACGGCGAGAAGGTGACCGCCCAGTCCTTCGCCGACGCGTGGAACTACGGCGCGAACCAGACCAACGCGCAGCAGACCAACCCGCTGTTCAGCCACATCGCGGGCTACGCGGACCTGAACCCGGGCCAGGGCAAGAAGCCCAAGACCGACAAGCTGTCCGGTCTGAAGGTCGTCGACGACAACACCCTCCAGGTCACCCTGAACGGTCCGTTCTCGGCGTTCCCCTCGCAGCTGTCCTTCACCGCGTTCGTCCCGCTGCCCAAGGCGTTCTTCAAGGACCCGAAGGGCTTCGGCGAGGCTCCGATCGGCAACGGCCCCTTCCAGATGAAGGGCACGTTCAAGCACAACGAAGAGATCGACGTCACGAAGTACGCCAAGTACCCGGACGCCTCGAAGATCGAGGTCAAGGGCGTCAACTTCAAGATCTACTCGAACCTGGACACCGCCTACAAGGACGTCGTCGCGGGCAACCTCGACACCCTGCTGACGATCCCCACCTCGGGTCTCCCGACGTACCACAAGGACCTCGCGGGCCGTTACGTCGACCAGCCCGACTCGGCCGTCGGTTACATCGGTTTCCCGATCAAGTACAACAAGGCCTTCCAGAACGCGGACCTGCGCAAGGCCATCTCCATGTCGATCGACCGCAAGACGATCTCGGACAAGGTCTTCCTCGGTTCCCGTACCCCCGCGGACGACTACATCAGCCCGATCATCGACGGCTACCGCAAGGGCGCCTGCGGCGACGCGTGCACCTACAACCCGACCAAGGCCAAGGAGCTCTACAAGCAGAGCGGCGGCCTGCCGGGCAACACGCTGGAGATCGGCTACAACGCGGACGGCGGCCACAAGGAGTGGGTCGAGGCCGTCTCGAACCAGATCCAGCAGGCGCTCGGCGTCAAGGTGACGGCCAAGCCGTTCGAGCAGTTCCAGACGATCCTCAACGCCCTGGACGCCAAGAAGTACCAGGGCGCGTTCCGGATGGCCTGGAGCATGGACTACCCGGACATGGAGGACTACCTCCGTCCGGTCTTCTCCAAGGACGCCATCGCCAACGGCTCGAACTACTCCGGCTACGTCAACGAGAACTTCGAGAAGCTGCTCGTCCAGGGTGACCAGGCCCCGACGCACGAAGAGGCCGTCAAGAAGTACCAGCAGGCCGACGACGTCCTCCTCAAGGACCTGCCGTACATCCCGGTGTACTTCTACACCCTGAACACGGGCTTCAGCGACAAGATCAAGTCGATGAAGATCGCCGGTCACCAGATCCTGTGGGACACGGTCAAGCTCAGCTGACCTGGTTCTGAGCAGTTCTGACACAGAGCGGTACGGGGTGAGCAGGGGGAGGAACGACCTTCCCCTGCTCACTCCTGCTGCCGTCTCCCGTCCGACCGTGCCGATCCCCTCCGGTCGCGGTCGGGTCGAGCACCCCCTCTGGAGTACCCATGGGCCGATACGTCGTGCGCCGCCTCCTGCAGGTGATCCCTGTGGTGATAGGCGTCACGTTCATCATCTTCTGCCTGGTCTTCGCTCTGCCCGGCGACCCGATCCAGGCACTGGCCGGCGACAAGCGCGCCGACCCCAACATCGCGGCGATCATTCGCGCGCACTACCACCTCAACGAGCCGCTGTACCAGCAGTACTGGCACTACATCAGCGGCGTGTTCACCGGCGACCTCGGTGAGACGTACAACGGACGTGCCATCTCGGACATCGTCTCCCAGCGGTTCCCCGTCACCCTGAAGCTGGGTCTGACGGCGTTCGCCATCGAGGCCGTCATCGGCATCCTCGCCGGCATCTTCTCCGCCCTGAAGCGGGGCAAGTTCCTCGACAACGTCGTGCTGATCTCGACGCTCGTCCTGATCTCGATCCCCGTCTTCGTGCTCGGCAGCGTGCTCCAGCTGGAGTTCGGTGTGAACCTCAAGGCCACACCGGTCGCCGGCATCGAGAAGGGCTGGCCGCAGAGCTACATCCTCCCGGCCATCGTGCTCGCCTCGACCTCCATGGCCTACATCGCCCGCCTGGTGCGCACCAGCATGACCGAGTCCAACCGCGCGGACTACGTCCGGACCGCGGTGGCCAAGGGTCTGCCGCGGTGGCGGGTCATCGGTGTGCACTCGCTGCGCAACTCACTGATCCCGGTGGTCACCTTCCTCGGCTTCGACCTGGGCTCCCTCATGGGCGGTGCCATCATCACCGAGCGCGTGTTCAACCTGCCCGGCATCGGCGGTCAGCTGGCCCAGTCCGTGTATCTGCGGGAACGGCCGGTCGTGGTCGGTCTGGTGACCCTGCTCGTCCTGATCTACCTGGTCGCCAACCTCCTCGTAGACCTGCTGTACGCCGTGCTCGACCCGAGGATTCGCTATGAGTGAGAAGACGATAGAGAGGCCCACCACCGACGAGGCCGCCATCGCCAAGGAGATCGAGGCCGAGGAGAAGGCCGCGGCCCGGCAGGCGAGCCTGCTCAAGGACGGCTGGGCGGACCTGCGCAAGCGGCCCATGTTCCTGGTGACGGCCTTCATCATCGTGTGCCTGCTCGCCCTGGCGATCGCGCCCAGCCTGTTCACGGGCCGTTCCCCGTTCTCGGACGGCTTCTGCCAGCTCCAGAACTCCATGAACGGACCGTCGTCCGGGCACCTCTTCGGCTACGACGTCCAGGGCTGCGACATCTACACGCGTACCGTGTACGGCACCCGCAACTCGATCGTCGTCGGTGTGGTCACGACCGTGGTCACCACGCTGATCGGCGGTCTGCTGGGCATGCTGTCCGGTCTGGTCGGCGGCTGGGTCGACGCGCTGCTGTCCCGCGTCACCGAGGTGTTCTCCGCCCTGCCGCTGATCGTCGGCGGTCTGCTGATCATGTCGATCTGGGGCGGCGGCGACGTGTGGTCGGTGTCGTTCATCATGGCGATCCTCGGCTGGCCGCAGGTCTTCCGGATCATGCGCGGCGAGGTCATCGGCAACAAGTACAACGACTACGTGATGGCGGCCAGGGCGCTGGGCGCGGACTCGGGACGGATCGCCTTCCGGCACATCCTGCCGAACACACTCGCCCCCGTCATCGTCATCACCACCATGAACCTGGGCGTCTACATCGCCGCCGAGGCCGCCCTGTCCTACCTGGGCATCGGCATCCAGTACCCGAACATCTCCTGGGGCGTCATGATCAGCGACGCCCAGGACCGGTTCCTGACCAGCCCGCACGCGCTGCTGTTCCCGGCAGGTGCGCTGAGCCTCACCGTGCTGGCCTTCATCGTGCTCGGCGACGTGGTTCGCGACGCCTTCGACCCCAAGATGCGCTGAGGGAGGCGTACGTGACCATCATCGACCCGACGGACGCCGTCCCGGCCCCGCGCCCCGGCGACCCCGAGCGCACCGGCCCCCTGCTCGAAGTGCGTGATCTGCACGTCGAGTTCCAGACCCGCGAGGGCGTGGTCCGCGCCGTCAACGGCGTCAACTACTCCGTGAACTCCGGGGAGACGCTCGCCGTGCTCGGCGAGTCCGGCTCCGGGAAGTCCGTGACCGCGCAGGCGATCATGGGCATCCTCGACATGCCGCCGGCCCGCATCCCCCAGGGCGAGATCCGCTTCTACGGCCAGGACATGCTCACCATGTCCGACGAGGAGCGGCGCAAGCTGCGCGGCGCCCGGATCGCGATGATCTTCCAGGACGCCCTCTCCTCGCTGAACCCGGTGCTCTCCGTGGGCTACCAGCTCGGCGAGATGTTCCGCGTCCACCAGGGCATGTCCAAGAAGGACGCCAAGGCCAAGGCCATCGAGCTGATGGACCGGGTGAAGATCCCGGCCGCCGCGGCCCGGGTGAACGACTACCCGCACCAGTTCTCCGGCGGTATGCGCCAGCGCATCATGATCGCGATGGCGCTCGCCCTGGAACCGGACCTGATCATCGCCGACGAGCCCACGACGGCCCTCGACGTGACCGTCCAGGCCCAGGTCATGGACCTGCTCGCGGAACTCCAGCGCGAGTACCAGATGGGCCTGATCCTCATCACCCACGACCTCGGCGTCGTGGCGGACGTGGCCGACAAGATCGCCGTGATGTACGCGGGCCGGATCGTGGAGACCGCTCCGGTGCACGAGCTGTACAAGCGGCCCGCGCACCCCTACACCCGGGGCCTGCTGGACTCGATCCCGCGCCTGGACCAGAAGGGCCAGGAGCTCTACGCCATCAAGGGCCTGCCGCCCAACCTGCTCAAGGTGCCCAGCGGCTGTGCCTTCAACCCGCGCTGTGACAGGGCGCAGGACATCTGCCGCACGGACCGTCCGCTGCTGGTCCCGGTGACCGAGGCGGACGGCACGGAACTGCCGGGCCGCGCCAGTGCGTGCCACTTCTGGAAGGAGACGATCAGTGGCTGAGTCGACCAAGGCCGGCGAGCCGGTGGACGCGACGCCCAACGTCTCCGACGTGGAGGTCACGGACGTCCACTCCGAGGCCGAGGCGGTGGCCGCCCTGGACGCTCCGGTGGACCGGGGCGAGCCGATCCTCCAGGTGCGCAACCTGGTCAAGCACTTCCCGCTGACCCAGGGCATCGTCTTCAAGCGGCAGATCGGCGCGGTGAAGGCCGTCGACGGCGTCACCTTCGACCTCTACCAGGGCGAGACCCTGGGGGTCGTGGGCGAGTCCGGCTGCGGCAAGTCGACGGTGGCCAAGCTCCTGATGAACCTGGAGCAGGCGACGGCCGGCGAGATCTTCTACAAGGGCCAGGACATCACCAGGCTCTCCGGCCGGGCGCTCAAGGCGGTCCGCCGGAACATCCAGATGATCTTCCAGGACCCGTACACCTCGCTCAACCCCCGGATGACGGTCGGCGACATCATCGGCGAGCCCTTCGACATCCACCCCGAGGTGGCTCCCAAGGGTGACCGGCGCAACCGGGTCAAGGAGCTGCTGGACGTCGTCGGCCTGAACCCCGAGTACATCAACCGGTACCCGCACCAGTTCTCCGGCGGCCAGCGCCAGCGCATCGGCATCGCGCGCGGCCTGGCGCTCAACCCGGAGATCATCATCTGCGACGAGCCGGTGTCCGCGCTGGACGTGTCCGTCCAGGCACAGGTCATCAACCTGATGGAGAAGCTGCAGGACGAGTTCAACCTCTCCTACATCTTCATCGCGCACGACCTGTCGATCGTCCGGCACATCTCGGACCGGGTCGGGGTCATGTACCTCGGCAAGATCGCCGAGATCGGCTCCGACGAGCAGATCTACGAGCACCCGACGCACCCCTACACCCAGGCGCTGCTGTCGGCCGTGCCGGTGCCGGACCCGCAGGACCGTGAGCAGCGCGAGCGGATCATCCTGACCGGCGACGTGCCGTCCCCGGCCAACCCGCCGTCCGGCTGCCGCTTCCGCACCCGGTGCTGGAAGGCCCAGGACAAGTGCGTCGAGGAGGCCCCGCTGCTCGCCATCCCCGAGCGCTTCAAGGGCGTGGACTCCCCGGCGGCCCACGAGTCTGCCTGCCACTTCGCCGAGGAGAAGGACGTCGTCCACGCGGCCTGACACCCCGGCAGCACCGCCACGGTTCCCGGTACCCCCGCAGGGGTACCGGGAACCGTCGTGTTCCGGGCGGCGACCACGGGTGGGGGAGCCATCGGACCGGCGCCGACGCACGCCGTGATCCGGGACGGGGGGCCGGGTGCCGACGCATGCCGGGATCCGGGACGGGGGGCCGGGTGCCGACGCATGCCGTGATCCGGGACGGGGGGCCGGGTGCCGACGCATGCCGTGATCCGGGACGGGGGGCCGGGTGCCGACGCACGCCGGGATCCGGGACCGGGGGGCCGGGTGCCGACTCACGCCGGGTGCCCCGCCCGTGCCCAGTGGCAGGCCGCCCGGTGGGCGCCCGTGCCGGGCAGCACCTCCGGGTCCTCGCCGCGGCAGGCGTCCGCGACGCCCGCGCGGTCCGCCGCGCCGCTCGCCAGGACCTGGCAGCGGGCGTGGAAGCGGCAGCCCGGGGGGATGCGGGAGGGGTCGGGGGGTTCGCCGGTCAGCACCACGGGCTCGCCCGGCGCCTCCGGCAGTACCGACAACAGCGCCTGCGTGTACGGGTGCCGGGAAGCCGTCAGGACCTGTTCGACGTCCCCCGTCTCCACGATCCGCCCCAGGTACATCACCGCGACCCGGTCGGCGATGTTCCAGGCCAGACCCAGGTCGTGGGTGACCACCAGGGCGGCCAGGCCCAGTTCGGCGCGCAGCCGCAGCAGCAGGGCCAGGATCTCGCCGCGCACGGAGGAGTCGAGGGAGGCCACCGGCTCGTCGGCGATGATCAGTTCGGGTGCGAGGACGAGCGCGCCCGCGATCACCACGCGCTGGCGCTGCCCCCCGGACAGCTCGTGCGGGTAGCGCAGGAAGAAGCGTTCCGGCGGCCGCAGTCCCGCGTGGGCGAGGGCCTCGGCGACCGCCGCCCGCTCGTCGCCGGTACGGCCGTGGATCCGCAGTCCCTCGGCCACCGCTTCGTACACCGTGTGCCGGGGATTCAGCGAGCCGGTCGGATCCTGGAGCACCAGCTGGACCCGGCCGCGGTACGCCTTCAGCGCCCTCGTGGAGTACTCCAGGGGCTTGCCCGCGAAGGTGATCCGGCCGTCGGACGGCCGCACCAGGCCGAGCAGCGAGCGCGCCAGCGTCGTCTTGCCGCAGCCCGACTCGCCGACCAGCGCGACGATCTCACCCGGCCGGATGTCCAGTTCGACGCCGTCCACGGCCCGCGCCCCGGGGGCGCCGCGCCGTCCGGGGAAGACCACGTGCAGCCCCTGGGCGCTCAGCAGCGGCGGTGGCGGCGGTGTCGTCGTCATGGAGCGCTCCTCGTGTCCTCGGCCGCCGCGGCCGGTCCCGGCACCGCCGCCCCCACGTGCACACAGGCGGCCCGGCGCTCCGGCCCGGCGTCCCGCAGCGCCTGGTCCCGCGTGGCGCACACGTCCAGCGCCACCGGACAGCGCGGATGGAACGCGCAGCCCGCTGGTGGCGCCGCCGGGTCGGGCGGGTCGCCGGGCAGGCCGCGCGGTGCGAAGCGGGAGGCGGGGTCGCCGATCCGCGGGAACGCCGCCGACAGCGCCCTGGCGTACGGGTGCCGGGCGTCCTCGTACACCCGGCGGGCGGGGCCCTCTTCGACGACGCGGCCCGCGTACATCACCGCGAGCCGGTCGCAGGTGCCGGCGAGCACCGCCAGGTCATGGCTGATCATGATCAGGCCCACGTCCTGCTCCGCCACCAGCTGCTGGATGAGCCGCAGGATCTGCGCCTGCACCATCACGTCCAGGGCGGTGGTCGGCTCGTCGGCGACGATCAGCAGTGGGTCGCACGCCAGCGCCATGGCGATCATCACGCGCTGGCGCTGCCCGCCCGACAGCTCGTGCGGGTACGCGGCCGCCCGGGACGCCGGCAGGCCCACGTGCTCCAGCAGCTCGCCGGCCCGCCGCCGGGCCGCGGCCGCCGTGGCCCCGTCGTGCAGCAGGACCGGCTCGGCGATCTGGTCGCCGACCCGGTGCACCGGGTTCAGCGAGTGCATCGCCCCCTGGAAGACGATCGAGGCACCCGCCCAGCGCACCGCCCGCAGCCGCCCCCAGCGCATGGTCAGCACGTCCTCCCCGTCCAGCAGGACCTGCCCGGAGACACGCGTACCGGCCGGCAGCAGCCTGAGCAGCGCGAGCGCCAGCGACGACTTCCCGCAGCCCGACTCGCCCGCGACGCCGAGCCCCCGGCCCGCCGCCAGCGAGAGGTCCACGCCCCGCACCGCGGCCGCTCCGCCGGGGTAGGTCACCTTCAGGTCCCGGACCTCCAGCAGGGTCAACGGGCCACCTCCAGCCTGGGGTCGAGGACGGACTCCACCGCGCGCCCGCACAGCGTGAACGCCAGCGCGACCGCCGCGATCGCGAGGCCCGGCGGGATCAGGTACCACCAGTCCCCGGCGCTGACCGCGCCCGCCTCCCGCGCGTCCTGCAGCAGCCCGCCCCAGGAGACGACCGTCGGGTCACCGAGGCCGAGGAAGGCCAGCGTCGCCTCGGCCAGGATGGACGAGGAGATCATCAGCGTGGTCTGGGCGAGGATCAGCGGCAGCACGTTCGGCAGCACGTGCCGGGTCATGACGTGCCAGTGACCGCCGCCCAGCGCCCTGGCCCGTTCGATGTAGGGGCGGGACTCCACCGCGAGTGTCTGCGCGCGGACCAGACGGGCCGTCGTCGGCCAGGAGGTGATGCCGATGGCGAGGATCACCGTGCCCAGCGACCGGGACATCACGGTGGCCAGCGCGACGGCGAGGACCAGGGCGGGCATCACCAGGAACCAGTCCGTGATCCGCATCAGCACCGTCGCGTACGCCCCGCGGAAGTGCCCGGCGGTGATGCCGACGACCGCGCCGATCACGACGGACAGCACCGCGGCCAGCAGCCCGACCAGGAGGGAGACCCGCGAGCCCCAGACGACCAGGCCCAGCAGGTCACGTCCGAACCGGTCGGTGCCCAGCGGGAACGCGCCGCTCGGCGCCTGCAGTGGACTGCCCGGCGCGTCGGTCACCCCGGTCACCCCGGACCCCACGGTCAGCGGCGCGGTCAGCGCCACCAGGGCGAACAGGACCAGCGCGGCCAGTCCGGCCAGCCCGGCGCGACGGGTCCGGTACCGCCGGACGAACCGTACGACGGAGCGGCGCCGACGCTGCCGGAGCAGCGCGCGGGAGCCACCGGCGGGCGTGGTGTCGGCCGTCATCGGCCCACCCGGGGGTCGAGCAGGGGGTAGAGGAGGTCGGCCAGCGTGTTCATGATGATCACCGCCGAGGCGAAGAAGAGGAAAAGTCCCTGCACCAGGGGCAGGTCGGGCACGCTCAGCGCCTGGTAGAAGAGGCCGCCCAGGCCGGGCCAGGAGAAGACGGTCTCGACCAGGATGACGCCCGCGACGGTCCGGCCGAGGTTGACGAAGACCAGGGTGACCGTGGGCAGCAGCGCGTTCGGAACCGCGTGCCTGCGGCGCACCAGGTCGTCCCGCAGCCCCTTGGCGCGGGCGGTGGTGAGGTAGTCGCCGCCCATCTCGGCCAGCAGCGCCGAGCGGGTGACCAGCAGCGTCTGCCCGTACTCGACCGCGACCAGGGTGAGCACCGGCAGCACGAGGTGGTGGGCCACGTCCAGGACGCGGGCGAAGCCCTCCGTGCCGCCCGACTCCATGCCGCCCGTCGGGAAGAGCCCCGGAACGGGCCCGAGGCCCACCCCGAACACGATGACGGCCAGCAGGCCCAGCCAGAACGACGGGACGGAGTACAGGGTCAGCGCCAGACCGGTGTGGAGGCGGTCGCCGAGCCGGCCGTGCCGCCAGGCGGAGCGGGTGCCGAGGAACACACCGAGCGCGGTGTAGATCACGAAGGCCGTGCCGGTCAGCAGCAGGGTGTTCGGCAGCGCCTCGCCGATCTTGTCGACCACCGGGGTGTGGAACTGGTACGAGGTGCCCAGGTCGCCGGTGAGCGCCTTGCGGCAGTAGTCCGTGAACTGCTCCCACAACGGCAGGTCGAGTCCGAACTCCTTGCGGTATTGGGCGAGTTGGGCGGCCGAGATCGGCCGGCCGCCCGTCATGGTCCGGACCGGGTCGCCGGGGATCAGCCGGAAGAGGAAGAAGCCGGTGACGAGGACGGCGAGCAGCGACACCACGGCGCCGCCCGCCTTGCCCGCGCCGTAGCGCAGGTACGCGGCGGTCGTGCGCGCCCGCGGTCCGCGCGGCGGCGGACCGGCCGGAACCGGTTCGCCGGACGGCCCGGACGGCACGGACGGCACGGACGGCGTGGGCGGCGTGGGCGGCGTGGGCGGCCCGGACGGCGTGGGCGGCGTGGGCGGCCCGGACGGCGTGGGCGGCACGGACGGCCCGGACGGCACGGACGGCGTGGGCGGCACGGACGGCGTGGGCGGCGTGGGCGGCACGGACGGCGTGGGCGGCCCGGACGGCACGGACGGCGTGGGCGGCGTGGGCGGCCCGGACGGCGTGGGCGGCCCGGATGGCGTGTCGGGAGCGGGCGGCGGGTCGGGAGCGGTCGGCTGCACGGGCTACTCGCGGTCGTCCGCCGTGGCGCGCCGGCGCCTCGCGAGGTACACCCCGCCGCCGGCCAGGACCACCACCCCCGCGACGACCCCGACCACGACGCCGGTCGAGCCGCCGTCCGAGGAGCCCGTGGAGTCGGCCGGCACCGCCGACCACCAGCTCCAGTAGCCGTCCTGTCCGTAGATGTTGCCGGCGGCCCTGGGCATCGTCTCGATCGACTTGATCTGGTCGGTGCGGTAGGCCTCGACGGCGTTCGGGTACGCCATGACGTTGATGTACCCCAGGTCGTACAGCCGTGACTCCATCTGTCTGACCAGGGCGGCCCGTTCGGCGGAGTCGTACGCGGCGAGCTGCCGGGCGTACAGGCCGTCGTACGTCCGGTCGCAGACGAAGTCGTCGGTCGGGCCGGTGTCCTTCGGGGTGGCGGGCAGGGCGCCGCAGGTGTGGATGGACAGCACGTAGTCCGGGTCGGGGTTGACGGACCAGCCGTCGAAGGCGAGGTCGAACCGGCCGGCCAGCCAGGGGTCGGTGACGTTGTCCAGGCAGTCGAGGGTCATGCCGATGCCGAGCTTGGCCCACCACTCCTTGAGGTACTGGCCCACGGCCTTGTCGTTGGGGTCGGTGGCGTGGCACAGAACGCGGTAGTCCAGCGGCCTGCCGTCCTTGCCGACCCGCTTGCCGTCGGCGTTCTTCCGGTAGCCCGCCTGGTCGAGGAGGCGGCCGGCCGCCGCGGGGTCGTAGGCGAGTTCCTGGCGCGCGGACGGCTTCCAGAAGTACGAGGTGAAGCGCGGCGGGATGTAGCCCTGGCCCTCGGCCGCGTGTCCCTGGAACACCTTGTCGACGATGGCCTTCCGGTCGACGGCCATGAACAGCGCGTGCCGCACCCGTACGTCGAGCAGGGAGGGGTCGCCGTCGCCGAACCTCTGGCCGTTCCTCGCGCGGGCGCCGGGGTTGGTGGCGAGGGCGTAGAAGCGGCGGCCGGGGGCGTCGTTGACGTGGATGTCCTTGCGGCCCTGGAGCGAGGACGCCTGGGCGGGCGTCAGGGCCGGTGCGCCCGCGACGAAGGAGACCTCGCCCTTGCGCAGGGCGGCCACGGCGGCGTCCTGGTCCTTGTAGTACCGGAAGACCAACTCGTCGAACTTCGGGGCGCCGCGCCAGAAGTGCTTGTTGGCCCGGAACCGGACGTAGCTGTCGGCCCGGTAGCCGGTGAGGACGAACGGCCCGTCGCCGACGACGGGGAGACCGCTGTCGTTGTTGAACTTCGAGAAGTCCGAGACGTTCTTCCAGATGTGCTCGGGCACGATCGGCACGTCCAGCGCGGTCATCGTGGCCTGCGGCTTCTTCAGCGTGATGACCAGTTCGGTGGGGCTCGGCGCCGTCACCTTGCGGAAGTTGGTGACGAAGTTGCCGTTCGCGGTGGCGGCCGCCGGGTCGGTCATCAGCTTGTCGAACGTCCACGCCGCGTCCTCGGCGGTCACCCGCTGCCCGTCCGACCACCTCGCGTCGGAGCGGATCGTGTACGTCCAGGTGAGCTTGTCGGCGGACGCGGACCACCTGGTGGCCAGACCGGGGACCGGGTGCGCGTCCCCGGGGTCGTAGTCGGTGAGGTACTCGTACATCAGCCGCTGGACGCTGGTGCTGAGCAGCCGCATGGCCAGGAAGGGGCTCAGCGAGTCGACGCTCTGGGCGACCGCGACGGTGAGCACCTTGTCGCCGGTGGCGGCCGACGCCTGTTGGGGTAACGGGTCGAGCGGGGTCGCGAGCACCGCCGAGAAGGTCAGGGCCAGGGCGCCGGCGGCCGCCACCGGCCGGGGCGCACGCAGTCGGGGGCCTATCGGGTGTGAACGTCGTGCGCGGTACTGGGCTTGTGGGCTCATGGGGGGTGACCTCGCGTCATCGCTCGCACAGTTACGGCTCGTTCGGAGTCCGGGTGTGTCTATCAGCGGTCCCGAGGGTGCGTCAACGGCGCGTGGGGCTGGTGTGGCCTGCATAAAAGGCGGCACCACCCCTTCGGGTGGGTCCTGCTGCGGATGGGCGAAGCGAATATGCGGTATGCACCGTTTCTGATGATATTGACCGGTAAGGGAGCGGTAGGAGACCACCCTGCACGGAGGAGGCACGCCATGCGTTCAGCGACGCACGCCCGGGGGGCGGTCTGCGCGGTGGTGGTGGCGCTGACCGCCACGGCCTGCGGGGGCGGCGGCGGTGGCGGCGGCCAGAGCGGCGTGCTGAGCTCCTCCTGGGGTGACCCCCAGAACCCCCTGGAGCCCGCCAACACCAACGAGGTCCAGGGCGGCAAGGTCCTCGACATGATCTTCCGGGGGCTGAAGAAGTACGACCCGAAGACCGGCAAGGCCCAGAACATGCTCGCCGAGAAGATCGACACGAGCGACTCGCAGAACTACACGATCACCCTCAAGGACGGCTGGACCTTCTCCAACGGCGAGAAGGTGACCGCCAAGTCCTTCGTCGACGCCTGGAACTACGGGGCGAGCCTGCGGAACAACCAGAAGAACGCCTACTTCTTCGGCTACATCCAGGGCTACGACAAGGTCCATCCGGACAGCGGCTCGCAGAGCGCCGACACCCTCTCCGGACTGAAGGTCGTCGACGACAGGACGTTCACCGTCAAGCTCAACCAGAAGTTCTCCAGCTTCCCCGACACCCTCGGCTACGCGGCCTTCGTGCCGCTGCCCCGGGCCTTCTTCACCGACCACGCCGGCTGGCTGAAGCAGCCGGTCGGCGACGGGCCGTACGCCATCGAGTCGTACACGAAGGGCTCGCAGATGAACCTGAGGAAGTGGGCCCTGTACCCGGGGGACGACAAGGCGCGGAACGACGGCGTGACCCTCAAGGTCTACACCGACAGCGACACCGCCTACACCGACCTGATCGCCGGCAACCTCGACCTCGTCGACGACGTGCCCGCCACGCAGCTGAAGAACGTCAAGGCCGACCTCGCCGGCCGCTACATCAACACCCCGGCCGGCATCATCCAGACCCTCGCCTTCCCCTACTACGACGGCGCCTGGAACAGGAGCGGCGCGGAGAAGGTCCGCACCGGCCTGTCCATGGCCATCGACCGCAAGCAGATCACCGACACCATCTTCCACCACACCCGCACCCCCGCCAGCGACTGGACGTCGCCGGTGCTCGGCGCCGAGGGCGGCTTCAAGGAGGGGCTGTGCGGGAGCGCCTGCGACTACGACCCGGCCCAGGCCAAGAAGCTGGTCCAGGAGGGCGGGGGGCTGCCGGGCGGCCAGGTCAAGATCACGTACAACGCCGACACCGGTTCGCACAGGATGTGGGTGGACGCCGTGTGCAACTCCATCAACAACGCGCTCGGCAACGACAAGGCGTGCGTCGGGAACCCGGTCGGCACGTTCGCCGACTTCCGCAACCAGATCGGGCAGCACAAGATGAGCGGCCCGTTCCGTGCGGGCTGGCAGATGGACTACCCGCTCATCCAGAACTTCCTTCAGCCGCTCTACTACACCAACGCCTCCTCCAACGACGGCAAGTGGTCCAACAAGGACTTCGACAAGCTCGTCGACCGGGCGAACGCCGAGACCGACACCGCCAAGGCCGTCTCCACCTTCCAGCAGGCCGAGGGGGTCGTCCGGGACAACATGGCCGCCATCCCGCTCTGGTACCAGAACGGCAGTGCCGGCTATTCGGACCGGCTGTCGAACGTCGCGCTCAACCCGTTCAGCGTCCCCGTCTACAACGAGATCAAGGTCAGCTGACCGGCATGGGGCGCTACGTGGTCCGGCGGCTGCTCCAGATGATCCCGGTGTTCGTCGGGGCCACGCTGCTGATCTTCCTGATGGTCAACGTCATGGGCGACCCGATCGCCGGACTGTGCGGCGAGCGCGCCTGCGATCCGGCGACCGCCGCCCAGCTGAAGAAGGAGTTCGGACTCGACAGGCCGGTGTGGCAGCAGTACCTGACCTACATGGGGAACGTCTTCACCGGTGACTTCGGTACGGCGTTCAACGGGCAGCCGGTCACCGAGCTGATGGCCACCGCGTTCCCCGTGACCGTCCGGCTGACGGTCGTGGCCATCGTCTTCGAGGTCGTCATCGGCACCACGCTGGGCGTGCTCACCGGGCTGCGCCGCGGCCGGCCCGTCGACACCGGCGTCCTCCTCGCCACCCTGGTCGTGATCTCCGTACCGACCTTCGTCACCGGCCTGCTGCTCCAGCTCCTCCTCGGAGTGGAATGGGGCTGGATCAGACCCTCCGTCTCGCCGGACGCCGGCTTCGGCGAGCTGATCGTGCCCGGTCTCGTGCTCGCCTCGGTGTCCCTCGCCTACGTCACCCGGCTGACCCGGACCTCCATCGCCGAGAACAGACGCAGCGACTACGTCCGTACGGCCGTCGCCAAGGGCCTGCCCCGGCGCCGGGTCGTCTCCCGGCACCTGCTGCGCAACTCCCTCATCCCCGTCGTCACCTTCATCGGCACCGACGTCGGCGCGCTGATGGGCGGCGCCATCGTCACCGAGCGGATCTTCAACATCCACGGCGTCGGCTACCAGCTCTACCAGGGCATCCTGCGGCAGAACACCCAGACGGTGGTCGGCTTCGTGACCGTGCTCGTCCTGGTGTTCCTGGTGGCCAACCTCCTCGTGGACCTCCTCTACGCCGTACTCGACCCGAGGATCCGCTATGCCTGAGCAGCCGTTCGAGCCCGACCGGGCCATCGCGGGCACCGGCGCGGGCGGGGCGATGGACCTCGCCACGACCGAGGCGCGGACGCTGGAGCGGACACCGGGCGGCCCCCTCGGCACCGGCCCGGCCGCCCGCCCCCGCTCGCTGTGGTCCGACGCCTGGCGGGACCTGCGCCGCAACCCGGTCTTCGTCATCTCCGCCCTGGTCATCCTCTTCCTGGTCGTCATCTCCCTGTGGCCGTCCCTGATCGCCTCCGGCAGCCCCCTCCAGTGCGACCTCGCCAAGGCCCAGGAGGGCTCCCAGCCGGGCGCCCCCTTCGGGTACGACGGACAGGGCTGCAACGTCTACACACGGACCGTCTACGGGGCCCGTACGTCCGTCACGGTGGGCGTCTGCGCCACGCTCGGGGTCGCGCTGCTCGGGTCGGTGCTCGGCGGGCTCGCCGGGTTCTTCGGCGGGGGCTGGGACGCGGTCCTGTCCCGGATCACCGACGTCTTCTTCGCGATCCCGGTCGTCCTCGGCGGTCTCGTCCTGCTGTCCGTGGTGACCAGCAACACGGTCTGGCCGGTCATCGGCTTCATGGTGCTGCTCGGCTGGCCGCAGGTCTGCCGGATCGCCCGCGGCTCGGTGATCACCGCCAGACAGAACGACTACGTGCAGGCCGCCCGCGCCCTCGGCGCCTCCCCCTCGCGCATCCTGCTGCGGCACATCGCGCCCAACGCCGTGGCACCCGTGATCGTGGTGGCGACCATCGCGCTCGGTACGTTCATCGCGCTGGAGGCGACCCTGTCGTACCTCGGCGTCGGCCTGAAGCCGCCGAGCGTCTCCTGGGGCATCGACATCTCCGCCGCCTCCCCGTACGTCCGCAACGCGCCGCACGCGCTGCTGTGGCCCTCCGGGGCCCTCGCGATCACCGTCCTGGCCTTCATCATGCTCGGCGACGCGGTGCGCGACGCCCTCGACCCGAAGCTGAGGTGAGCGCCGCCGTGCTGCTCGAAGTGCGGGACCTGCACGTGGAGTTCCGGACCAGGGACGGGGTCGCCAAGGCGGTCAACGGGGTCTCGTACGCCGTCGGCGCGGGCGAGACGCTGGCCGTGCTCGGCGAGTCCGGGTCCGGGAAGTCGGTGACCGCCCAGGCCGTGATGGGGATCCTCGACATGCCGCCGGGGCGGATCAGCGGCGGCGAGATCCTCTTCCAGGGGCGGGACCTGCTGAAGCTGAAGGAGGAGGAGAGGCGGCGGATCCGGGGCGCCGGGATGGCGATGATCTTCCAGGACGCGTTGTCGGCGCTGAACCCCGTGCTGAGCGTGGGCGACCAGCTCGGCGAGATGTTCGTCGTGCACCGGGGCATGTCGAAGAAGGAGGCGCGGGCCACGGCCGTCGAGCTGATGGACCGGGTGCGGATCCCCGCCGCCGCCCAGCGGGTGCGGGACTACCCGCACCAGTTCTCCGGCGGCATGCGCCAGCGCATCATGATCGCCATGGCGCTGGCCCTGGAACCGGACCTGATCATCGCCGACGAGCCGACGACCGCCCTGGACGTCACCGTGCAGGCCCAGGTGATGGACCTGCTCGCGGAGTTGCAGCGCGAGTACCGGATGGGGCTGATCCTCATCACCCACGACCTGGGCGTGGTCGCGGACGTCGCCGACCGCATCGCCGTCATGTACGCGGGACGGATCGTCGAGTCCGCGCCCGTGCACGACCTCTACAAGGCGCCGGCCCACCCCTACACCCGGGGACTGCTCGACTCGATCCCGCGCCTGGACCAGAAGGGCCAGGAGCTCTACGCCATCAAGGGCCTGCCGCCCAACCTCATGGACATCCCTCCGGGGTGCGCCTTCCACCCGCGCTGCCCCATGGCCCAGGACGTGTGCCGCACCGACGAGCCGCCGCTGTACGAGGTGGACCGGCACCGGGGCAGCGCCTGTCACTTCTGGAGGGAGTGCCTCCATGGTTGACGAGGTGGTGGAGCCGATCCTGGAAGTGCGTGGACTGGTCAAGCACTACCCGTTGACCCAGGGCATCCTCTTCAAGAAGCAGGTCGGTGCGGTCAGGGCCGTCGACGGGGTCGACTTCGTGCTCCACAGGGGAGAGACCCTCGGGATCGTCGGGGAGTCGGGCTGCGGCAAGTCGACCCTCGCCAGGATGCTCGTCCATCTCGAGCGGCCGACGGCCGGGTCGATCCTGTACAAGGGCGAGGACATCACCAGGTTGAGCGGGCGGGCCCTGAAGGCGGTCCGCCGCAACATCCAGATGGTCTTCCAGGATCCGTACACCTCGCTCAACCCCCGGATGACCGTCGGCGACATCATCGGCGAGCCCTACGAGATCCACCCCGAGGCCGCCCCCAAGGGCGACCGGCGCAGACGCGTCCAGGAACTGCTGGACGTGGTCGGCCTCAACCCCGAGTACGTCAACCGCTACCCGCACCAGTTCTCCGGCGGCCAGCGGCAGCGCATCGGCATCGCCCGGGGGCTGGCGCTGCGCCCCGAGGTGATCGTCGCCGACGAGCCCGTCTCCGCGCTGGACGTCTCGGTCCAGGCCCAGGTGATCAACCTGCTCGACCGGCTCCAGAACGACTTCGACCTGTCGTACGTCTTCATCGCCCACGACCTGTCGATCGTGCGGCACATCTCGGACCGGGTCGCGGTGATGTACCTCGGGCGGATCGTGGAGACCGGCAGGGACGAGGAGATCTACGACCACCCCACCCACCCCTACACCCAGGCGCTGCTCTCCGCGGTGCCGGTACCGGACCCCGAGGCGCGGGAGCACCGGGAGCGGATCATCCTGAGCGGGGACGTGCCGTCGCCGACGAACGTGCCCTCGGGGT
Source organism: Streptomyces sp. NPDC006655 (assembly GCF_040703965.1). NCBI lineage: Bacteria > Bacillati > Actinomycetota > Actinomycetes > Kitasatosporales > Streptomycetaceae > Streptomyces > Streptomyces sp. NPDC006655. Next base: position 18,418 of record NZ_JBEYJU010000002.1, read on the forward strand.
GCCGGTTCCGCACGCGGTGCTGGAAGGCGCAGGAGCGGTGCGCGCGGGAGGTCCCGGCGCTCGCCGTGCCCGCCGCGTTCCGGTCCGCGTCGGGGCCGGCGGCGCACGACTCGGCCTGTCACTTCGCCGAGGAGAAGAGGGTGGTGCCACCGGAGGAACCAGCAGAGGAACCGGCGGAGGAACCGGTGGAGCGGGCGCCGGACGATCTTGTCGACGGGGGTGCATAGCGGGACGTACGGGGTGCAATCGCGTTAACACACAGGCAACTTGGCCGACCCGGTCCCGATATACGGACGCGGCACGCTGAACAGCGTACGGCCGTGCGGGTGCCGTGAACGGGCCGGGACGCGCCATGTCGTCCCGGCCCGTTACCCTTTTTTGCGCCTAAACCGGCGCCGCTCTCGCGGACCTGGCCGGTGCTTCGTCGTGGTTCCTCAATTATTGGTTGCGGTGCTCGGTGGAGGGTATTCGCTCAGGCCAGTCCGAGAGCGCGCCGGAGGAAGTCCAGCTGGAGCAGCAGCAGGTTCTCCGCCACCTGTTCCTGCGGGGTCATGTGCGTGACGCCCGACAGGGGCAGCACCTCGTGCGGGCGGCCCGCCGCGAGCAGCGCCGAGGACAGCCGCAGCGAGTGCGCCACCACCACGTTGTCGTCGGCGAGGCCGTGGACGACCATCATCGGGCGGTGCGGTTCGGCCGCCTCGGTCAGGCCGTCGTCGTCGATCACCGAGTTGCGGCGGTACACCTCCGGCTGCTCACCGGGGTCACCGAGGTAGCGCTCCTGGTAGTGGGTGTCGTACAGGCGCAGGTCGGTCACCGGGGCGCCGACCACCGCCGCGTGGAAGACGTCCGGGCGGCGCAGGGCCGCGAGGGCGGCGAGGTAGCCGCCGAACGACCAGCCGCGGATCGCGACCCTGGTGAGGTCGAGGGGGAAGTCCGCGGCGAGCGCCTGGAGCGCGTCGACCTGGTCCTGGAGGACGATCGCGGCGACGTCGTCCTTGATGGACTTCTCCCAGGCGGGGGAGCGGCCCGGGGTGCCCCGGCCGTCGGCGACGAGCACCGCGAAGCCCTGGTCGGCGAACCACTGCGAGGTGAGGTGGGCGTTGTGCGCGGCGACCACCCGCTGACCGTGCGGGCCTCCGTAGGGGTCGAGCAGCACCGGAAGGGGAGTGTCCCCGTGGTAGTCCCGTGGCATAAGCACGGCGCACGGAATTCGCCGTGCGCCCCCCTGGGTGAGCGTCACGCGCGGGGACAAACCGGGATCTTCGGCGTACGAGGCGAGAGTCGCCACGTGCTTGCCTTCGCGCAGTACCTGGACACGGGCGCCGGGGCGGTCCAGCGTGGCGGACACCAATACGGTCACGCCCCCGGCGCGAACCGCAGTGTGCACGCCGGGCTCCTGCGACACGCGCTCCACGCCGAGCTCGCTGACCCGGTAGACGTGCACCACGCCGATCTCGGGGGACTCGGCCTCCTCGCCGGCGGACGCCGTGACCAGCACGTCGTCGCTGGTCACGTCCAGTACCGCCCGGATGTGCAACTGGGCTCCGGTGAGCGGCCGTTCCCCCACCGCGAGGACCCGGGCCCCGCCCTCGTCGGCGATCCGCACGAGCCGCCCAGAGGGGCTCCAGCAGGGCACTCCGGCGAAAAGTTCAAGCCAAGTTGGATCTTCGTCGGCGTGCACCATCCGGGTCGCCCCCGACTCCGGGTCCACCGCCAGGAACAGCTGACTGCGCTGGTCGCGCGCCTGTACGAGCAGCAGCGGTGCACCCGCGTCTGACCAGTGCACATGCGCCACGTACGGATAGCGTGCCCGGTCCCACGAGACCTCCGTGCGCTCCCCGTCGAGGCCGTACAGAAACAGCCGTACGTCCGCGTTCGCCGTCCCCGCCGCGGGGTACGCGACGTGGTGTGGGTCACGCGCGGGGTGGGCGGGGTCGGCGATCCACCACCGCTGCACCGGCGTGTCGTCCACCCGCGCCACGAGCAGCCGGTCCGACCCGGGCGACCACCAGAAGCCGCGCGAACGCCCCATCTCCTCGGCCGCGACGAACTCGGCCAATCCGTAAGTGACCTGATCCGACTCCGGCTCCGCGAGCGCCCGGTCGCCCCCGCCCTCGGCGCCCACCACGCGCAGGGCGCCCTGCGCGACGTACGCGACCTGGCGGCCGTCGGGGGAGGGGCGGGGGTCGATCACCGGCCCGGGGACGGTGAGTTCGCGGGCCGTGCCGACCCTCAGCTCGACCGTGAAAAGCCGCCCTGACAAGGCGAAAGACGCCAACTCCAGGGCCGCGTCGGCGGCGTAGCCGACGATGCCGGCACCGCCCTCACGGCTGCGTTCGCGGCGGGCGCGTTCCTGCGGCGAGAGGTGCTCCTCGGCGCCGCCGAGCAGCGTGCGCGGGTCCGCCGCGAGGTGCTCCTCGCCGCTCGACACGTCGAGGACCCACAGGGAGTTGGCCCGGTCCGTACCGGAGCCGGAGCGCAGGAACGCCACCCGGGAACCGTCGGGGGCCACGGAGAACGCGCGCGGCGCGCCGAGCGTGAAACGCTGGGTGCGGGCGTGCCGGCGGGGGAATGAGACAGCCTCGGTCGTCATGCCCTGACCATATTGGCCATGCGCCCCCTTGTGCGGCCGTGCGCCGAGCGATGCGCGAGCACGCATAGTTATGATCACTACCGCTGGGTGGGTATGAACCTGCTGGCGTGAGCATGGAACTGCTGTACCGATCTACAACCCCCATAGTCCGAACCCCCCGCGTCCCTGGGATCTTTGGAGGTGAGCCGCCGTGGCACTCTCGATTTCGGCGGTGGTGCTGCTGGCGATCATCGTCTTCTTGTTGATCAAGAAGTCGGGTCTGAAGGGCGGTCATGCCGTGGTGTGCATGCTGCTCGGTTTCTATCTCGCCTCCTCGACCGTCGCCCCGACGATCCACGACCTGACGACCAACGTCGCCAGCATGATCGGCAGCATCAAGTTCTGAGGGGCGCGTCCGCGTATCCGGCGCCCCCGCCCGTGTGGGGCGGGGGCGCGTGGAGCGGCGGTCAGCTCCCGGACGCGTACGGCACGAAGTCGGCCCAGGCCTTGGGCGAGAGCGCGAGGCGCGGGCCGGCTCCGGCGTGCTTGGAGTCGCGGACGCGGATGGTGGAGGGGGCGACGGCAACCTCTACGCAGGAGTCGCCCTCGGTGCCGTCGCTATAGCTGCTCTTGAACCACAACAGGTCGTGCACATCGCCGACCGATGTCTTGCGGATCATGTTTCTCCCAGCACCTGCTCGATGAAGGCAACCGACTCCCCTGGAGTGAGAGCCTGGGCCCGAATGGTCCCATACCGCAGTTCGAGGATGCGAAGTTCCTTCGGGTCCGCAGTCGGGCGGCCGTTGAAGGCGCCGTCGGACCGTCCAACCGCCGTGCCGTCCCCGAACTTCAGCAGCTCGATCTTGCCGTCGACGCCAGGATGGGCCACGGCATCGGTGGGCATCACCTGGAACGTCACGTTGCGCAACTGCGCCACTTGCAGCAGGTGTTCCAGCTGCCGACGCCGGACCGCGGTGCCTCCGACTCGGCGGCGCAGCGCTGCCTCCTCCTGCACAAAGCTGAGCGCTACGGCAGGTGACTTCTCGAAGATCGCCTTGCGTGCCATCCTGGCCGCCACCAGACGTTCGACCTCCTGCTGCGAGTACGGCGGCTGGCGTGCCTCGAACAGGGCGCAGGCATGTTCCTCGGTCTGCAGCAGCCCGTGGACACTGAGGCCTACGTAGACCCCGATCTCAACTGCCCGCCCCTCCAACTTCGCCAGATCCCGCACCTTCTTCGGGTACCGGACCTTCTCCACGTCTTCCCTCATCGCGGCGATCAACCCGTCCGCCCGCAACACCTGGTCGGCCTTGTCCAGGAACTCCGGTCTGGGAATCCGTTTGCCCGCCTCGATCTTGTAGATGAGGTCCTCGCCGTAGCCGACGGCCTTGGCGAACTCGGGGACCCGCATCCCCCCGGCCTCGCGCCGCAGCCGCAACTGCCGCCCCACCGTGGTGATGACCGCGAGCCCCCAGTCGTCGTCCGGGTCCACCTCCCACCCCGGCTCGTCCGCCTCGCTCACGACCTCGACGTCCGTCGCCATCCCGCACCCTTCGTCGTTCGGTCCTGCAACGACGCCCTACCCGTGCGGTCCCGGTCGACAGGGTGGACACCGCTGGACAACCCGTGGACAGTGACCCTACGCAACTGCGTCGTCACTGTTCACGGTAGGCGAGTGCCGCCACGCTGAGTGACGTGATTCGAGAAACGGCCCCCTCCGAGGCCTGTCCCGCCACCCCGGTGCGCAACTTCAGCGTGCTGCTGTCGCCCACACCCCGCGGCGCGCGTCTCGCCAGGCTGCTCGCCACCGAACAACTCCGGTCCTGGGGACTTCCCTCGGATCCGGCGGCGCACCTCGTGGGCGAGCTGGCGGCCAACGCGGCGAACCACGGCCGCGTACCCGGCCGGGACTTCCGGCTCACCCTCTACGTCGTCGGCGACACCCTCCGCATCGAGGTCACCGACACGTGCGGCGACCGGCTTCCCCGCGTCCGGCATCCAGACCCCGACTCCGAATCCGGCCGAGGCCTCCTCCTGGTCGACGCGCTCGCCGACCGCTGGGGCGTCACTCACGGCCCGTACCCGCGCAAGACCGTCTGGGCGGAAGTGAAGGTGCCGTCGTGACGGGGGAGAGCGTGCCGTTGAACGCCCCCGCCGGCCTCCGTGCCGTCCGGCGGCTCCTCCGGCGGCCCCAGGGCGATGAGGTGATTCCCCGCCCCGAGCTGACGCCGGACGCCCTGCGTGAGGCTCTCGCGGTCGTCGCTCCGGGGCGTCTCGACGAGATGCAGGCCAGGAAGGACGAGGCCTTCGCCAAGGCCGTCGAGTGGCAGTCCCTCAGCCCGGTGCGGAGCTGGGTCCTGATCTGGGCCAAGGAGATCGAGATCGCCCGTCGGCCGGACCTGTCCGCCCGGTACGCCTGGGCGCAGGATCACCTGGAACACGAGGATCCGGCCGTCGCGTGGGAAGCCCTCCGCGAGCTGAGCGCGGTCCTCGCCGAGGCACTGGAAGCGGTTCGCGTGTAAGCGGGCCACTGAAGAGGCGGTGCGGAGTGCTCGACGAGGAAGGGTGACAGTCGGCGGGGAGGTGGCCTGGTGGCAGGTGTTGTTTCGTAGGGTGGGGACATGACGGAAGTCCCTGCCCGACGGCTTCTCCTCGTGCACGCGCACCCGGACGACGAGTCGATCAACAACGGCGCCACCATGGCCCGCTACGCGGACCAGGGTGTCCACGTGACGCTGGTCACCTGCACCCTCGGTGAGGGCGGCGAGGTCATCCCGCCCGAGCTGAGGCACCTGACCGGCCCCGCGCTCGGTCAGCACCGGCTGGGTGAGCTCACCGCCGCCATGCGCGAACTCGGCGTCGACGACTTCCGGCTGCTCGGCGGCGCCGGCCGCTACCACGACTCCGGGATGATGGGCCTGCCCGACAACGACGCGCCCGGTTGCTTCTGGCAGGCCGACGTCGACGAGGCCGCCGCCCACCTGGTCGAGGTCATCCTCGAGACCCGCCCCCAGGTCGTCGTCACCTACGACGACAACGGCGGCTACGGCCACCCGGACCACATCCAGGCCCACCGCGTCACCATGCGGGCCGTCGAGCTCGCCGCCGAGGCCGGCCACCGCATCCCCAAGGTCTTCTGGAACCGCGTCCCGCGCACGGTCGCCGAGGGCGCCTTCGCCCGGCTCCAGGAGGACCTTCCGACGCTGCCGTTCGACAAGGCGGCCGCGATCGACGACGTGCCGGGCGTGGTCGACGACCACCGGGTCACCACCGCGATCGACGGCACCGCGTACGCCACCGCGAAGACCGCCGCGATGGCCGCGCACGCCACCCAGATCGAGGTGGCACCCGGCGCCGTGCCCTGCTTCGCGCTCTCCAACGAGCTGGCGCAGCCCGTGTTCACCACGGAGTACTACGAGTTGGTGGCCGGAACGCCGGCCGCCGCACCCGAGACCGACCTCTTCGCCGGCCTCGACGCGGCGACGGAGGTGGCCTCATGAGCTCCGCCGGACGCGGCTCGATGCTCGCGCAACCGTTGCAGCGGCCCTCCGCCGGGCGCGTCGCGGCCCTGCTCGCCCTGGTCGTGCTCGGCGCCCTGGTCGGCCTCGCCGGGACCCTGGTGCAGGCCGGCTGGTTCCCCGGCGGGCTGCTGCTCGCCCTGGCCGGTGCCGCCGGGCTCTTCCTCGGCGGGTCGCGGGCGACGGGCAGCCGTTCCGGGGCCGTGGCGCCCGCGTTCGGCTGGGTCGTCGCCGTCATCTTCCTCACCGCCGGCCGGCCCGAGGGCGACTTCCTGTTCGGCGCGGGCGGTGGCTCGTACCTCTTCCTGCTCGGTGGTATGGCATTGGCTGTGATCTGCGCCACATTGGGTTTGGGGCGGCAACCTCACGCGGACGGCGCCCGACTTGGGAAGTGACGTACCACTTCGCCGTGGGGCGCGCGTGCGAGTCCGGTGTGGGTTTCCCCAGCGGTCGTGGGATAAGCGTCAGAAGTGGCCAGTATGGTGGTGCGCGCCGCCGAGCCGCCCGAGAAAGGTCGCCACGGGCGGTGGAGCCAACCGGGAGAACCTGCCTTGAGTCGTGAAACTGACACTCCGTCCTCCGGGCCCAACGGGCGCGGCGGAGCCGCATACCCCTCGGGCACGCCGCCGTACGGGACCCCCATGGCTTCCGACGACGCCGCGGGCGCGGGCCGTTCGGCCGCGCAGCCGGAGGAACGCAAGACCGAGACCACGCTGACGACCCGGATCCGGATCAACATCCCCGGCTCCCGGCCGATTCCGCCCGTGGTCGTCCGCACGCCCGTCACGGACACCGATTCCGTCCCGAGCGAGGAGACCGGCACCCACGCGCTGCCGACCGGCGCCGCCGCGCCCACCGGCACGGTCGAGCCGCCCGCCGCGGAAGCGGGGCCCGCCCCGGGCGCCGCGAACAGCGACTGGTTCGCGCCACGCAAGTCCGGCCCCGCCAAGGGCGGTCAGCGCGGACCCGCCACCAACGGGGCCGGGACGCCCGGCGGTTCGCCCGCCGCCGCGCCCAACCCGCCGGCCGCGCCCGGCACCCCGGGTGCCCAGGCCCCCTCGGGCGGCGCACGTGCCAACGGCGGCCGTCCCGGCGGTGTCGTCGGCTCCATGACCGCGCCCGGCGGCGCCAGGCCCGGCTCGACCAACGGTTCCGGTCTGCCCACGGGCGCCACCGGCGGCCCGGTGGCTCCCGGACACGGCGGCGGCACCGGCTCCTTCGACGTGACCGAGGCGCTCGCCGCGGGCCCGCTCGGCGGCTCCCGGGGCGGCGCCAAGGAGGGCGGCGAGGCACGCCGCGACGACCTGCCGTACTTCTCCGACAACGGCGGCCAGAACGGCGCCCAGGGCGGTCCCGGCACCCCCGGCGGCGGCCCGGCCGGTCCCGGCGGCCCCAACGGCTTCAACGGGCAGGGACTGCCCGGCGGCCCCGGCGGTCCGCAGGGCCCCGCGGGCCCCACCGGCGGACCGGTCACCGGCGACGGCCCCTTCGTCCCGCCGGTGGGCGGCGGCGAGCCCTTCGGCGCCCCGGGCGGTCCCGCGGGCCCGGGCGGCGCCCCGGGCAGGCCCACCGGCCGCACCGCACCCGGCCCCACCGGCCGCACCGCACCCGGCCGTGGCGCCCAGGCCCCCGCCGGACGTGGCGCCCAGGCCGGACCCGGCGCGCGTACCGCCCCCGGCGGTCCCGGACTCGCCGTCCCCGGCGGCGGTCTGAGCGACGACACCGCGATCCTCACCCCGCAGAAGCCCGCCCCCGAACCGGGCACGCCCGGCTACGGCACCCCGGCGGACAACGTCTCCGGGCACACCGTCACCAGCGGCATCCCGGTCGTACCGCCGGGTCCCAACTCCCCGTTCGCGCCGGGCGCCCCCGGCACCACCGGGCCGCAGGCGCACACGCCGCCGAAGCTGCCCGAGCCGGTCTCGCCGCCCCCGGCCGAGTCCAAGGGCAAGGCGAAGGCCAAGAAGAAGCGCGGCAAGCTGCCGCTGCTCGGCGGTGTCGTGGTGGTCGCGGGCCTCGGTGTCTACGGCGCCGGGCTCCTCATGAACCACTCCGACGTCCCCAAGGGCACCACCGTGCTCGGCGTCGACATCGGCGGCGGCACCCGCGACGACGCGGTCAAGAAGCTGGACGACGTCTTCGGCAGCCGCGTCGGCAAGCCGCTGAAGCTGTCGGTCGACGGGAAGACGGTCTCGCTGCCCCCGGACCAGGCGGGCCTCCAGTTCGACTTCCAGAAGACCGTCGACGCGGCCGCCAAGAGCGACTACAACCCGGTCTCCGTGATCGGCGCCCTGTTCGGCCAGAAGCGGGTCGTCGAGCCCGCCATGCCGGTCGACGAGGAGAAGCTCCAGGCCGCCCTCAAGGACCTCGGCGGCAGCTCCGGATCCGTCACCCAGGGCACGATCGAGTTCAAGTCCGGGAAGGCCGTCGCCGTCTACGGCAAGGCGGGCAAGGGCATCGACGCGGCGGCCTCCGCCAAGACGGTCGAAGAGGCGTTCAAGACCATGGTGGAGACCGACACCGCCACCACGGTGAACGTGCCGACCACCACCCAGCAGCCGACGGTCTCCAACGCGGAGGTCGACCGCGAGATGAAGGCGTTCGCGGAGCCGGCGATGTCGGGACTGGTCACGGTCAAGGCCGACACCGGCACCCCGGTGTCGTTCAGCCCGCAGAACTCCCTGTGGAAGTTCCTCCGGGTCAAGGCCGTCGACGGCAAGCTGGTCGACAGCCCCGACCTGAACGCGCTCCAGAAGCTCTACGGTGGCGCCTTCGCCGGCGTCAAGATCACCCGAGCCACCGGTGAGAAGACGGCGGTCACCCCGCAGGACGTCTATGTCGCCCTGCGCCAGGCCCTGCTGAGCAAGACGAACCGGGTGGGCGTCATCCAGACGAACCCGAGCTAGCTGGACAGCAATCCGAGAGGGCACCCGGTGATTATCGGGTGCCCTCTCTTGCATGTGCGCCACGGTCGGAGTGCATTGCAACTCCTGCTAAATCGGGGTCTGTTAGCCGCGTGGATGGTGATACCGTGACCCGGCTCGCTGCAAGATCCATCTCGTCGGCATTCGACTTGGACAGGAATCTGCATGCACGTGATCCGTCGCACCATGGTCTCCTTCTCCAGCCTGCTCATGCTCGCCGGAGCTGGCCTGTTCCTCGCCTCCCCGGCACAGGCCGCCACCTCGTGCTCCGGCACCATCACCTACGACGCAACCGTCTCCCGTAGCGGGAGCGTCATAGGTGAGCTGGTCATCTACTACAACAGCAGCAACGGCGGCACCAACAGCGCCTGCTTCTATCATCGGGGAGTTTCCTACGGCGTTGCCGCTCCCACCGACATCCAGATTACCGTTGCTCGCAGACATCGGGTACAGGGAAGCTCTGCACCCCGACCCAGAACTCCCCCGTGGACAGTGGTTCCTACTCGTACCAGGCGGGTCCCGTCGCCGTGACCGGCACGGCGAACCACTGCGTTTCGGCGATCGGCGGAATTACGTGGGCCGGTACAAATTACTCTATAGAAACCGGCACGCGAGGATGCTGACCAGCGTGTCCTGAGGAATGCAGTCGAGGGGGCGCCCGGCACTCGTCGGGCGCCCCCTCTTCGCGTGTCACGCCCCGTTCGTGACATCTGTCATGCGGCTCTCCGGACGGTCGGCACTGCCCCGGAGCAGGGGCTCGCCGCCAGCATGGAGGCATGACAACGACAGCGGCGACGACGGCCACCGGCACCCCGGTCGTCGGATTCGACCAAGTGAGCAAGACCTACGGGGAAGTGCGGGCCGTCGACGGACTCTCGCTGCGGCTGCACCCGGGGGAGACCGTGGCCCTGCTCGGGCCCAACGGCGCCGGCAAGTCGACCACGCTCGACCTGCTGCTCGGCCTCAAGCACGCCGACGCCGGCACGGTCAGCGTCTTCGGGATGAGCCCGCGCGAGGCCATCGTCGCCGGACGGGTGGGCGCGATGCTGCAGAGCGGCGGCCTGATGGACGAGGTCACCGTGCAGGAGCTGGTGAAGCTGGCCTGCGCCCTGCACCCGAAGCCGCACAAGGTCACCGACGTCCTCGCCCGCGCGGGCATCTCGGGGATCGCCGACCGCAAGGTCAACAAGCTCTCCGGCGGCCAGTCCCAGCGCGTCCGCTTCGCCCTCGCCACCGCCGGCGACAGCGACCTGATCGTCCTGGACGAGCCGACCACCGGCATGGACGTCTCCGCCCGCCAGGCGTTCTGGGCGACCATGCGCGAACAGGCCGACCAGGGGCGGACGGTCCTGTTCGCCACGCACTACCTGGAAGAGGCCGACGCCATCGCCGACCGGGTGCTGGTGCTGCACCGGGGGCGGCTGCTGGCCGACGGGACGGCCGCCGAGATCAAGGCCAAGGCCGGAGCGCGGCGGATCTCCTTCGACCTGGAGGGCGAGATCGACGAGGCTCCGCTGCGGGCGCTGCCCTTCCTCACCGCGGTCGACATAAGCGGCCAGACGATCCGCATGCAGTCGTCCGACGCCGACGCCACCGTCCACGCCCTGTACGGCCTCGGCGTCTACCCCCGCAACCTCGAAGTCGCCGGGCTCGGCCTCGAGCAGGCGTTCGTCGCCATCACGGAGGCCGAGGAGGCCAAGGAGGTCACGCAGTCATGAACGCCCTGATCAAGCTGGAGCTCGCCCGCGCCCTGCGCAACCGCAAGTTCCTGTTCTTCTCGGTGATCTACCCGTCGATCATCTTCCTGCTGGTCGCCAGCCAGGGCGGCACGAGCAAGTCCGTCGACGACTCCGGGCTGTCCGTCGCCGCGTACGTCATGGTCTCCATGGCCTCCTTCGGCGCCCTGACCGCCGTCCTGATGGGCAACAGCGAACGCATCGCCAAGGAGCGCGAGAGCGGCTGGGTGCGGCAGCTGCGGCTGACCACCCTGCCCGGACGCGGCTACGTCCTCGCCAAGACCGCCAGCGCCGCCGTGGTGAGCCTGCCCTCCATCGTGGTCGTCTTCCTGGTCGCCGCGGCCGTGAAGCACGTACGCCTCGACGCCTGGCAATGGCTCGCCCTCACCGGCGCGATCTGGGCCGGCAGCCTGGTCTTCGCCGCGCTCGGCGTCGCCATCGGGTACCTGGCGAGCGGCGACGCGGTCCGCCCCATCACGATGATCACCTACTTCGGCCTGTCGATCCTCGGCGGCCTGTGGTGGCCGTCCTCCTCCTTCCCGACCTGGCTCCAGGACATCGCGAAGTGGCTGCCCACGCACGCGTACGCTGCACTCGGGCGGGCCATCGAGCAGAGCCAGGCCCCCAAAGCCCAGGACATCGCCATCCTCGTCGTCTTCTTCGCCCTCTTCGTCGGCGGCGCGGCCTGGCTGTACCGGAAGGACACGCTGAAGGCGTGAGCACGATGACGGAAGACCTGCGGTCCGAGGACGAAGTACGGGCGGACCGGCTGGTGCGGATCGGCCGGCCGCCGCGCAACCGCGCCGAGGCGCTGCGGAAGCTGATGTGGGTCCTGCCGTGGCTGGTGTTCCTGGGCTCCCCGGTGGACGACCTGACCTCCGGCCACCACACCACCGGGGCCACCGCGGCCGGCTGGGCGGGCCTGGCGGCCTTCGTCGGGATCTACCTGACCATCGTCTTCCGCCAGATGGGCCGGCCGTTCCGCGGCGGTGTCGTCGTCGCCGCGGTCGCCGTGGAGTGGACGCTCGCGGTCGCCCTCGCCTTCGGCCTCGGCAGCTCCTGGCTCGGCCTGTTCGTGTACGTCTCCGTGATGTGCGGAGTCACCTTCCCGCTGCGGATCGCGTACTGGACGGTCCCGGCCGCCACCGGCGCCATGATGCTGGCGGGCTGGCACGCGCGCGCCCTGGACGACGCCTGGGGTCTGTTCCTGGTGGTCCTCCTGGTCGGCTACTCCATGACCGGCGTACGTCAACTGGTCGCCACGACGATCGAGCTGCGCAAGGCCCGCGCCACCGTCGCCCAGCTGGCCGCGAACGAGGAGCGGTTGCGGCTCGCCCGGGACCTGCACGACCTGCTGGGCCACTCGCTCTCGCTGATCACGCTGAAGAGCGAGCTGGCGGGCCGGATGCTCCCCGGGCACCCCGAGAAGGCGGCCCAGCAGGTCTCCGACATCGAACAGGTCAGCAGGCAGGCCCTGGTGGACGTCCGCGAGGCGGTCACCGGCTACCGGCGGCCCCGGCTCGCCGCCGAACTCGCGGGCGCCCAGGTGGCGCTGACCGCCGCCGCGGTCACCGCGGAGGTCCCGGCCGACCCCGACCTGACCGGGGTGCCGGAGGACGGCGAGGCGGCCCTCGCCTGGGCACTGCGCGAGGCGATCACCAACGTCGTACGGCACAGCGGCGCGAGCGCCTGCACGGTGGAGCTGCTGCGCCGCCAGACCCTGGACGGGCCGGTCCTCGAACTCGCCGTCGAGGACAACGGTTCGGGCGGTTCGGGCAAGGGCCCGGGCAACGGTCTCACCGGCCTCACCGAGCGGCTGGAGAAGGCGGGCGGCACGCTGGAGGCGGGCCGCACGAAGCACGGTTTCCGGCTGGTCGCCCGGGTCCCGCTGCCCTCCGGCGTGGCCGTAGGATCCGGTGCATGAGCAGCACGATCAAGGTCCTCCTCGCCGAGGACCAGTCGATGGTCCGCGAGGCACTGGCCGCCCTGCTGGGCCTCGAGGACGACATCGAGGTCGTGGCCCAGGTCGCCCGCGGCGACGAGGTGCTGGCGGCGGCCCGGGCGAACGACATCGACGTCGCGCTGCTCGACATAGAGATGCCGGGCTGTACGGGCATCGAGGCCGCGGCGCAGCTCCACAAGGCGCTCCCGGCCGTCCGGCTGGTCGTCCTCACCACCTTCGGCCGCCCCGGCTACCTGCGCAGCGCGATGGAGGCGGGCGCCGACGCGTTCCTGGTCAAGGACGCCCCCGCCGCCCAGCTCGCCGAGGCCGTCCGCAAGGTCCTGGCCGGCGAACGCGTCATCGACCCCACCCTCGCGGCGGCGGCCCTGGCAGAGGGCGCCAACCCGCTGACCGACCGCGAACGAGAGGTCCTGCGGGCGGCGGCCGACGGCTCCACGAACGCGGAACTGGCGACGGCCCTGCACCTCTCCCAGGGGACGGTGCGCAACTACCTCTCGACGGCCATCCAGAAGCTCGCGGTCCGCAACCGGGCGGAAGCGGTACGGATCGCGCGGGAGAAGGGCTGGCTGTGACCGCTCCCACGGCGAACGGGCGGCCCGGACGCCTCAGTTGAGACGAGCCCGCGCGGCCCGTGCCTCTCCCCGCACCTTCTCCGCCGCCCCCTCGTCGACCACCTCGATCAGCTCCGCGTACCGCTCGAACTCCTCGGCCGCGCCGGTGAAATCGCCCCGTTCCACCAGCAACCGCGCCCGTTCGTACCGCAGTCGCGCCGGATGCGACGGCAGCAGCAGCGACAGGTCCACCGACCACAGGCCCACGTCCGACCGCTCCGGACGGGCCGCCGCCCACGACCGCACGTTGTTGAGGATGCGCCGTACGACGTCCAGCGGGTCCGCGGGTTCCAGCATCGCCGGCTCCAGCGGCACCCCCGCCGCCCCCGCCACCAGCAGCTCCGCGTCCGCCCCGCTCAGCACCCGCCCCCCGTCGAACGGATCGGCCAGCACCCGCTCCGCCGCGGTCCCGAAGCCGACCACGAAGTGCCCCGGCAGCGCGACCCCGTACACCGGCGCCCCGGCCCGGCGCGTCACCTCCAGCCACACCACGGACAGCAGGATCGGCAGCCCGCGCCGCCGGCGCAGCACCTCGTGCAGCAGCGAGGACTCCAGCCGTTGGTAGTCAACGGCGGTGCCGTGGAAGCCGAACCGCTCACCCAGCACCCGCTGCGCCGCCGTGGCCCAGGCGAGCGGTCCGCCCGGCCGGTACGGCAGCTGCCCCGCCAGCCGGTCCAGTTCCAGCTGCGCCGCGTCGATCCCGGCCTCGTCAAGGCCGCCGTCGGCCACCGCGCCCAGCAGCAGGCACAGCGTCGCCAGATCGGGCCGCTCGGACCGCGCCTCCTCGGCGAACCGCCGCCGCACCTCGGCGGCCCGCTCCGGCGAAGGGGGTGGGGGATGAGGGGGACGCATAGCTGTTTCGTGCCCTTCCGGAATGATCCGTACCGTCCTTGAGGTGGCCCGTCCGCTTCTCAGCGGCCCGCCGGCTCCGGCTCCGGCTCCCGGTAGTGGTGGTACGTGTGGTGCGCCGTGAAGCCGAGCCGCCCGTACAGCGCCCGCGCCCCCGCGTTCTCCGTCTCCACCTGCAACCAGGCCGCCGACGCGCCCTCCGCCAGCGCCCGCCGGGCGAGCGCGGCCATGACCTCGGTGGCCAGCCCCCGCCGCCGCAACCGAGGATCCACCTCCACCGCGGCGAACCCGGCCCACCGCCCGTCCACCACACACCGCCCGATGGCCGCGGGCGCGTCCCCGGCGGCCTCGCCGGGCACGGTCGCGAACCACACCGACGCTCCGGCGCCCAGCACCTCCAGCGCGACCTCGCTCACGCCCTTGCGCTGGTAGCGGGCCAGCCACGCCTCGTCGGCCGTGCGGGAGAGCGCCACCGCGGCCCCCGCCGCCCGGTCCGCCACCGGCGCCAGCGCCCCGGTCCACAGCTCGGCGCTCACCTCACGCACCCACCCGCGCCGCTCCAGCTCCGCGCAGAGCACTTCCTGCGTGCCCTCCGCGCCGGTCGCGGTCTGTATGTACGCGGGCAGCCCCCGCTCGCCGTACCACCGCCGCACGGCGTCCAGCGCGGCGTCCAGCGGCAGTCCGGGATCGCCGAGCGGCAGCACGCTGTTGGCCCGCCGGGTGAACCCCGCGGCAGCCCGCAGCTCCCAGGCTCCGAGCCGCTCGCTCTCCACCGGCCGCCAGGCGCGCGACGCGACCCGGGCCAGCTCCCCGTAGGTCGCGGCCGGTCCCCGGCGGCGCGCCGGAGCGGCCGGCACCACCTTGGCCGCCACCAGCGCGGACTGCGCTATCCGGACGACCTCACCGGCCCGTCGTGTGATCGTCAGCACGCCGTCGTCGTCCCATGATGTGAGAACACCCACCGTGTCGGTGAACTTCTCCGTGGTGGCCCCATGTCCGGTCAAACGCCGTACGGAGACACGTTTGCCCACGTCAGCAGCGGTGATACGGACCTCGAAGCGTCCCGCGGCAGAGATTTCCACTGGTCAGTTCACCCCTCCTGTTCGGATCATGCCCCAGAACGGAGATACTAGGGGCGGGCATCGACGACGCCGCGCTCCCGCGCGCCAGGCGGCGGAGCCTACGGAGGCCCGCCAGCGCCCAATCGAGGAGGAACGACAGCGTGACCTACGTCATCGCGCAGCCTTGTGTCGACGTCAAGGACAAGGCGTGCATCGAGGAGTGCCCGGTCGACTGCATCTACGAGGGCCAGCGGTCCTTGTACATCCACCCGGACGAATGCGTCGACTGCGGTGCCTGTGAACCGGTCTGCCCGGTCGAGGCGATCTTCTACGAGGACGACACTCCTGAGGAGTGGAAGGACTACTACAAGGCCAACGTCGAGTTCTTCGACGACCTCGGCTCGCCGGGCGGCGCCAGCAAGCTGGGCCTGATCGAGCGCGACCACCCCTTCATCGCCGCGCTGCCGCCGCAGGCCGAAGCCGAGTAACCGCACCGGCGGCCCGCCGCAACACCGTGCCGCCTCGGTCCCGTACGGCCTGATCACGTCCGATCGGTGCCGTACGGGACCGAGGCGTTTGCCGTACCGGGCGTACCCGGCTGTACCCGGTCGCACCCGGTTGTACCGAAGAAAGCGAGCAAGTCACCGTGTCCGCAGTCTCCGACCGTCTGCCCACCTTCCCCTGGGACAAGCTGGAGCCGTACAAGAAGACGGCAGCGGCACACCCGGACGGCATCGTCGACCTGTCGGTGGGCACCCCGGTGGACCCGGTCCCCGACCTGATCCAGAAGGCCCTGATCGACGCGGCGGACTCGCCCGGCTACCCCACCGTGTGGGGCACCCCGGCGCTGCGCGACGCCATCACCGGCTGGGTCGGCCGCCGCCTCGGCGCCCGCGACGTCACCCACCGCCACGTCCTGCCGATCGTCGGCTCCAAGGAACTGGTGGCCTGGCTCCCCACCCAGCTGGGCCTCGGCCCCGGCGACCGGGTGGCGTACCCGCGCCTCGCGTACCCCACCTACGAGGTCGGCGCCCGTCTCGCCCGCGCCGCGTACGAGGTCTACGACGACCCGCGCGACCTGGACCCGGCCGGACTGAAGCTGCTCTGGCTCAACTCCCCGTCCAACCCGACCGGCAGGGTGCTGCCCCAGCAGGAGCTCACGGAGATCGTCGCCTGGGCCCGCGACCACGGCATCCTGGTCTTCTCCGACGAGTGCTACCTGGAACTGGGCTGGGAGGCCGACCCGGTCTCCGTCCTGCACCCGGACGTCAACGGCGGCTCGTACGACGGCCTCGTGGCCGTGCACTCCCTCTCCAAGCGCTCCAACCTCGCGGGCTACCGCGCGGCCTTCCTGGCGGGCGACCCCGCGGTCCTCGGCCCCCTCCTGGAGATCCGCAAGCACGGCGGGATGATGACCTCGGCTCCGACCCAGGCGGCGGTGGTGGCGGCCCTCTCCGACGACACCCACGTCCAGGAGCAGCGCGAGCGGTACGCGGCCCGCCGTACGGCCCTGCGCGAGGCCCTGCTGTCCCACGGCTTCCGCATCGAACACAGCGAGGCGAGCCTCTACCTGTGGGCGACGCGGGACGAGTCCTGCTGGCAGACGGTCGCCCACCTCGCCGACCGGGGCATCCTGGTGGCGCCGGGCGACTTCTACGGCGAGGCCGGCGAGAACTTCGTCCGCGTGGCCCTGACCGCGACGGACGAACGCGTACGAGCGGCCGTACAGCGCCTTTCCTGACGAGAAGGGGCCCGGGAGAACCCCGGGCCCCTTCTCGACTCACCGGCGCCGGCGGCGTCAGCCGCCCAGCGGCAGCCCCTTCACGGGCAGCCCACCCGCCGGCAGCCCACCCTTCGTCGCGGTGGCCGCCGTGCCGCCCAGCAGCCCTCCGGCGGACCCGGCGGCCTCACCGGCGGCGCGCTGCACCACCGGCGCCGCCGTGTTGACGGCCTTGCCGCCGGTCCGGCCCGCGGCCGGCACCGCCGACTGGACCGCCGCGCCGCCGGTGTGGCCGAGGACCCCGGTGACGTGCTGCGCCGCACCGTCGGCGGTGTGGGCGGCGCTCGCCCCGTCCAGGGCGGTCAGACCGCCCAGGTTCGGGGTGGTGGCCGGCAGCGTCTGGGCCGCGCCGGCGGAGCCGGCCGCACCGACCCCGGCAGCCGCTCCCGCTGCGACGAGCAGCGCGGCACGGGCGATCCGGCGGGTCAGAGGGAGGGACATGATGCTCCATTCGACGGGAGGGAACGTGATCGCCGTGACTACCGCTCGAAGCCCGCGAAGGTTGCGGAGACCCTCGGTAAAGAATTGATAACGCGTCGCATTATCGGGTGTGGATAAAAACGGGCAAAGAGCTCCGGGGTCGTGGCCCCGCAGAATCCTTACGGCCCCGCGTTCCCAAGGCATTTCACCCATGCGCGAGCGACCGCGCGGAAACGTGGGCACACCACGTACGCGTCCCGTCCCGGCTGACCCGCCGGAGTGAGGTCCCGAACTACTGCCCGGTCACGATCCGGACCGCCCCCGCGGACTGCTCCGCGCCGCCCGCCCCCTGCGAGGAGGTCGACCGCCACTGGCTGTCGGTGCTCCCCGCGGCCCACTCCCGGCCGGCGTACGACACCCGCTGGATGTGCAGCGCCGAGGCGTTGGCGACCGCCCAGTGCGCCAGCTGCCAGCCGCGCTCGCTCTCGGTCCGCCCCGACCTGTCCTTCTTCTTCCCCTCGGGCACCGGCACGGTCACCGTCCGCCCGTGCGCCGTGGCGGTCACGCTCGGCGTCGGAGCCGGCGACTTCGCGGACGTCCCGCCCACCTCCGCGCCGGCCTCCTCCACCGCGTCCCGTCCGAAGTCCCGCACCAGCGCGGTCCGTACCGCGTCCGGGCCCGTCGCCGCCGCGTCCACGGTGGCCGCCGGACGCCCGTCGCAGGTCAGCGTGGCCGCCGCCTGCCCGGTCAGCGCCGCCGCGAGCAGCGAGGCGTCGGTCTCGTGCTTGGCGTACGCCTCCGGGTAGCCGCTGCGCTGCACGCGCTGCGCGGCCACCGTCAACGGCAGGGACTGGTAGTCCGGCACCTTGGCCAGGTGGGCGTAGAACATGCCCGCCGCGTACGCCGGGTCCAGGATCTGGTCCTTGGTGCCCCAGCCCTGCGAGGGGCGCTGCTGGAACAGGCCCAGCGAATCCAGGTCGCCGTGCTGGATGTTGCGCAGCCCCGACTCCTGGATCGAGGTGGCCAGGGCGATGGCCACCGCGCGCTCGGGCATGCCGCGCCCGGTGCCGACGGCGGCGATCGTCGCCGCGTTGACCGCCTGCTCGGGCGTGAACTCGTACGACGTGTCGTCGCTGCGGCCCGAGACGACCTTGCAGCCCTCGGCGCCACCGCCTCCGGTGACGTACTGGACCACGAGGTAGGCGCCGACGGCGCACAGGATGAGCAAGCCCGAGACGAAACGCAGGACACGGCCGCGACGCTTGGGGCGGATGGGGGACGGCTCTGGCACGCGTACAACATACTGGAGAGTACGAGCCGCCCACCCCGGGGACCGGAAGCTGTGAAACAGCCCTCAGGGTGGCGCGCGCTAGGGTCGGGGCCATGGCCGACACCTCGCTTGACCTCACGCTGGACGCCGCCGCGCTCACCGCGCGGCTCGTCGACTTCCGTTCGGAGAGTGGTACCGAGAAGCCGCTGGCGGACGCGATCGAGAGCGCGCTGCGCGCGCTGCCGCACCTGACCGTCGACCGGTACGGCAACAACGTGGTCGCGCGGACGGACCTGGGCCGTTCGGAGCGGGTGATCCTGGCCGGCCACATCGACACGGTCCCGATCGCCGGCAACGTCCCCTCCCGTCTCGACGAGGACGGCGTGCTGTGGGGCTGCGGCACCTGCGACATGAAGTCGGGCGTCGCGGTCCAGCTGCGCATCGCGGCCACCGTCCCGGCCCCCAACCGCGACCTGACCTTCGTCTTCTACGACAACGAGGAGGTCGCCGCCGACCTCAACGGCCTCAAGCACGTCGCCGAGGCCCACCCCGAGTGGCTGGCGGGCGACTTCGCGGTCCTCCTCGAACCGTCCGACGGCGAGGTCGAGGGCGGCTGCCAGGGCACCCTGCGCGTGCTGCTGAGGACGAAGGGGGAGCGCGCGCACTCGGCGCGCTCCTGGATGGGCTCCAACGCGATCCACGCGGCCGCCCCGATCCTGGCCCGCCTCGCCTCGTACGAGCCCCGCCACCCCGTCATCGACGGCCTGGAGTACCGCGAGGGCCTCAACGCGGTCGGCATCTCCGGCGGGGTGGCGGGCAACGTCATCCCCGACGAGTGCGTGGTGACCGTCAACTTCCGCTACGCGCCCGACCGGTCGCAGGACCAGGCCGTCGAGCACGTCCGCGAGGTGTTCGCGGACTGCGGGGTCGAGGAGTTCGTGGTCGACGACCACAGCCCCGGCGCGCTGCCCGGCCTCTCCCACCCGGCCGCGGCGGCCTTCATCGAGGCGGTCGGCGGCACCCCGATGCCCAAGTACGGCTGGACCGACGTCTCCCGTTTCTCGGCCCTCGGTGTTCCGGCGGTCAACTACGGCCCGGGCAACCCGCACTTGGCGCACAAGCGGGACGAACGGGTGGAAACCGGGAAGATCCTGACCGGTGAGGAGCGGCTGCGCGCCTGGCTGACGAGCTGAGACGAGCCGGGAGGCCGGGCGGCACAGGAGCGCTCCGCACCCGACACGCCGACGTCCCGCGCATGTAACCCGCGTGGATCTACGCTGAAGCAGGTACACCTGCAAGCGGAGGGAGCGCATATATGCCTACCGGGAACCCCGAGGGGAAGAAGGTGCCGCCGGACGAGCAGCGCCTGGGACCGGTCCTCCGACGGCGCGGCCAGGTGACCCCGAGCACCACGGACCAGCGGCTGCTGGACGCCGGAGGTCCCTCCGACTGGGTCCACACCGACCCCTGGCGGGTGCTGCGCATCCAGTCGGAGTTCATCGAGGGCTTCGGCACGCTCGCCGAACTCCCGCCCGCGATCAGTGTGTTCGGCTCCGCGCGGACGCCGGTGGACTCCTTCGAGTACGACGCGGGGGTGCGGCTCGGCCGCGGTCTGGTCGAGGCGGGCTGGGCGGTGATCACCGGCGGCGGCCCGGGTGCGATGGAGGCGGCCAACAAGGGCGCCCTGGAAGCGGGCGGCGTCTCCGTCGGCCTCGGCATCGAGCTGCCCTTCGAACAGGGACTCAATCCCTACGTCGACATCGGCCTCAACTTCCGCTACTTCTTCGTGCGGAAGATGATGTTCGTCAAGTACGCGCAGGGCTTCGTGGTCCTGCCCGGCGGTCTCGGCACCCTCGACGAACTCTTCGAGGCGCTCACCCTCGTCCAGACCCAGAAGGTCACCCGCTTCCCGATCGTGCTCTTCGGCAGCGCCTACTGGGGCGGTCTGGTCGACTGGCTCACCAACACCCTGGTCGCCCAGGGCAAGGCGGCCGAGAAGGACCTGCTCCTGTTCCACGTCACGGACGACGTGTCGGAGGCGGTGGCCCTGGTCTCGAAGGAAGCGGCCCGGTAGCCACCGCGGCCTCCCCCCACCCGGCCCGGCCGGCTCACAGGCCGGCCCGGCCGGCCTCTCGACCGGCCGAGTCGTGTGGGGGCCCGGGACGGAGCCGCCGGTCCCGGGGCACCGCGGCCTCCGCCATCCGGTGAGGCCGACTCGGCCGGCCTCTCGATCGGCCGGGTCGGTCGGGGGCCTGGGGCCGGAGGCCGAAGCGTCGGTCCGGGCCTGGCCTACGCGAGCCCGCGGCGGGCCACCGCCGGAGGGCGGTGGCCGGCGATCGACGCCACCATGTCGAGCACCTGCCGCGTCTCCGCCACCTCGTGCACTCGGTACACCTGCGCCCCCAGCCACGCCGACACCGCCGTCGTGGCCAGCGTGCCGATCACCCGCTCCTTGACCGGCCGGTCCAGCGTCTCGCCCACGAAGTCCTTGTTGGACAGCGAGACCAGCACGGGCCAGCCGGTCGCGACCAGCTCCCCGAGCCGCCGCGTCGCCTCCAGGCTGTGCCGGGTGTTCTTGCCGAAGTCGTGCCCGGGGTCGATCATCACGGACTCCCGGGGCACGCCCAGGGCGACGGCCCGCTCGGCCAGTCCCAGGGTCACCCGCAGGATGTCGGCGACCACGTCGTCGTACGTCACCCGGTGCGGCCGGGTACGCGGCTCGGCCCCGCCCGCGTGCGTGCACACCAGCCCCACCCGGTACCGCGCCGCGACCTCCGCGAGCTTCGGGTCGACCCCGCCCCACGCGTCGTTCAGCAGATCCGCCCCGGCCTCGCAGACGGCCTCCCCGACCGACGCCCGCCAGGTGTCCACGCTGATCACGACGTCCGGGAAGCGCCGGCGCACCTCCGCGACGAACCCGACGGTCCGCCGTGCCTCCTCCTCGGCGCTGACCTCCTCGCCGGGCCCCGCCTTCACCCCGCCGACGTCGATGATCGCGGCCCCCTCGGCGACCGCCTGCTCCACGCGCGCGAGGGCCGGCTCGTCGCGGAAGGTCGCCCCCTGGTCGTAGAAGGAGTCCGGAGTCCGGTTCACGATGGCCATGATCACCGGCTCGTTCGGCCCGAATTCCCGCCTGCCCAGCCTGAGCATCCCCTGTGACCTCTCGTAGTGAGTGCCTCGGTACGGCCGCCTGCGACCCTAACTGTCAGCCTCGCATGGCACGATCGGACCCAGACACATTCGACACCGAGCTTCATCGAGCCGCTTCATCGAGCCTGGGGGCCACCGCGATGGTTATGTTCCTGTTCCTGGTCGTCGCGCTGGCGGTCGTGGTCGCCGCGGTCACGCTCTCCGTGGTCGGCGGCGGCGAGAGCGGACCGTTGCCCGAGGTGGCGCCCGAGCGCCTGCAGGATCCGCTGCCCCCCGACCGCCCGGTGCACCGCGCGGACGTGGAGAGCCTGCGCTTCCCGCTCGCCCCGCGCGGCTACCGCATGGCCGACGTCGACGACGCGCTCAGCCGCCTCGGCGCCGAGCTCGCGGAGCGCGACGCCCGGATCGCCGACCTGGAGACCGCGCTGGCCGGTGCCCAGGCCGCGCCGCGCACCCCGGGCACCTCCCTGGACAAGCCGGAGCCGGAGGACCGGTCGTGACCGACGGAGCCGCCCTGGCCGGCCCGGACGGCAAGCTGCGCTGCCCGTGGGCCCTGTCCACCGAGGACTACGTGGCGTACCACGACGAGGAGTGGGGCCGCCCGGTCCACGGCGACGACGCCCTCTACGAACGCCTCAGCCTGGAGGCCTTCCAGTCGGGCCTGTCGTGGATCACGATCCTGCGCCGCCGCCCCGGCTTCCGGGCCGCGTTCGCGGGCTTCCAGATCGACAAGGTGGCCGCCTTCACCGACGAGGACCGCGCACGCCTCCTCGCCGACCCCGGCATCATCCGCAACAGACTCAAGATCGACGCGACGATGGCCAACGCGCGGGTCCTCGCGGAGTGGGCACCGGGCGAGCTGGACGAACTGATCTGGTCGCACGCCCCGGCGCCGGGGACCTATCCGGCCCCGACGACCCTGTCCGACGTCCAGGCGGTCACCCCGGAATCGACAGCCCTGTCGAAGGCCCTGAAGAAGCGCGGCCTGCGCTTCATCGGCCCGACGACGGCCTACGCCCTGATGCAGGCCTGCGGCCTGGTCGACGACCACCTGGAAAGCTGCGTGGCGAGGGGCGCCCTTTAGGGGCGCCGGGGGTACCCCCGGCCGAAGGCCGGGGGAGGAACTGCGCGCTCAGCCCCCCCGCACCCGCAGTCCGCGACGGCGCTCCCCGCCCCCTCTCTCACCGCCCCAAGTACTTCGGCTTCTCCTTGTTCACGAACGCCTGCACGGCGATCCCGTGATCCTCGGAGGCCCCGGCCCGATTCTGCAGCTCGTCCTCCTTGTCGAGCGTCTCGTCCAAGGAGTGCGTGAGCCCGAACGCCACCGCCTCCTTCAGCGCCGCGTACGCCACCGTCGGCCCCTCCGCCAGCCGCCGCGCGACCTTCTCCCCCTCGGCCCGCAGTTCCGCCGACGGCACGACCTTGTTCGCGATGCCCAGGTCGTACGCGTCCTGCGCACTGATGCTCCGGGGGAAGAGCAGCAGATCGGCGGCCCGACCCGGCCCCACCACCCGCGGCAGCGTCCAGGACACCCCGGAGTCCGCGGTCAGCGCCACCCCCGCGAACGACGTGTTGAACGCGGCCGTGTCGGCGACCACCCGGTAGTCCGCGGCGAGCGCGAACCCGAACCCGGCCCCCGCGGCGACCCCGTTGACGGCGGCGACCACCGGCTTCGGCGCCCCGGCCAGCGCCCGCACGACGGGGTTGTAGTGCTCCCGCACCGTCGTCATCGTCTGCCCCGCCCCCGTCTCCCGGTCGGACGCGAGCAGCGTGATGTGCTCCTTGAGGTCCTGGCCCACGCAGAACGCCCGGTCCCCGGCGGCGGTCAGCAGGATCGCCCGGACGGCGGTGTCGGCCGCCGCCTCCTGCGCGGCCTCCCGAAGGGCGACCTTCGTCGCGATGTTCAGCGCGTTCATCGCCTCGGGGCGGTTCAGCGTGATCGTCGCGAGCCCGTCGGTCACCTCGTAGAGCACGGTGTCGGTCATGGTGCGTCCCCTCCGTCGTCTGCGTCCTCGCGGCTGACGTACCGCTCGGTACGTCGAGGTCCGAAGGACAGCATGGCGGAGATCGCCGTGCGCGGCCCGGACCCGGCGTGTGACCTGCGTCAAAGAAAACCGGAGCCGACTCGGTCGGCGTAAGGACACCCGGCGGCGAAGTATCGCAGCCACATCGCCGAATTGAGTGGTTTTGCTCGCGTGCGTTGCCCAAGCGATGCCGACTGATGTTGGTCATCGGGTCCTGAGATGCGGGATAATGGCTTGGAAGCAATCTGTTCGATGCCGGTGTCGCGTGTCCCCGTCAGGATCACGCGTGCCCTCCAGGGCCGTCGGTAGCCGATGAGCTGTTGTCAGGAAGGGGAACGAGCATGGCGGCCATGAAGCCGCGGACGGGTGATGGCCCGCTCGAGGTGACCAAGGAGGGGCGGGGCATCGTCATGCGCGTTCCGCTCGAAGGCGGCGGTCGGCTCGTCGTCGAGCTGACCCCTGACGAGGCCGCGGCGCTCGCCGACGCCCTCAAGAACGTCGTCGGCTGAGCGTCAGCGACCATACCCTTTCGGGCGCCCCGGCATCGTCAGCGGATGCCGGGGCGTCGTCGTACCCGGTCCCTGTGGACGCTACCGCTTGACCGCGCACAGCAGCCCGTCGCCCACCGGCAGCAACGACGGCACCAGCTCCTGGGTCTCCCGGACGGTGCGCAGCAGCTCCCGCAGCCGCAGCACCTCGGTGGGCTGCGGGCCGGAGTCGACAGTACGGCCGTTGGCGAAGACGCCCTCGAACACCACCAGGCCGCCGGGGCGCAGAAGGCGCAACGATTCAGCGAGATAGTCGGAGTACTCCTGCCGGTCGCCGTCGCAGAAGACCAGGTCGTAGCCGGCGTCCGCGAGGCGGGGGAGCACGTCGAGGGCGCGGCCGGGGATGAAACGGGCCCGGTTGCTGGCGAAGCCGCAGGCGCGGAACGCCTGCCGGGCGAACTGCTGGTGCTCCGGCTCGGGATCCACGGTGGTCAGCACGCCGTCCGGCCGCATGCCGTGCAGCAGGTGCATCCCGGACACCCCGCAACCCGTGCCGATCTCGGCGACCGCCTTGGCGTCCACGGAAGCGGCGAGCATGCGCAGCGCGGCGCCCGTGCCGGGCGACACCGAGCGCAGCCCTGCCTCGCGGGCCCGGTCCCGGGCCCAGCGCAGTGCTTCGTCCTCGGCGACAAAGGCGTCGGCGAACGCCCAGCTCGTCTGCCGGTTGCCGGTAATGACCCTCTCCTGTCCCCGTGGTTGCCTGGGCGTGACTGTATCCGTTGGCGCCGGGAACCTGCTGATGGGACCAGGCGTTTAGAGGGATGGAAGACAGGGCGGGGAGACACGAATGGATCACGACGGCGAGACGGTGGCCGATCACTCCCTGGTGCGGCAGGACAGGCCCTGCCAGCGCGGATCAAATTCTCGTAAAACCGCTTATCCGGTGCTAACGGGCGAGGTGGCTATGGTAGGGGCTCCACTGGACACCACCAGAGCCGACAGGGGAGGTGCGGCCGCGCCTGAGGACCGGGGCGGAGTGCTGAAGCGCTTCCTCGGGTCGGCGGGCAGGCCGAAATCCGTGAACGACACCGCTGCTGACCCCAGCCACGCCGACGCGCTCGCCATGGGCGAGGACCGTACCGCGACCTTCTCGACCGACGCGGACGGGCAGGCATGGACTCCGCCCACGTGGGAGGAGATCGTCAGCACGCACAGCGGCCGCGTCTACCGCCTGGCCTACCGCCTCACCGGCAACCAGCACGACGCCGAGGACCTCACCCAGGAGGTCTTCGTCCGCGTCTTCCGCTCCTTGTCCACCTACTCGCCCGGCACCTTCGAGGGCTGGCTGCACCGCATCACGACCAACCTGTTCCTCGACATGGTCCGGCGCAAGCAGCGCATCCGCTTCGACGCCCTCGGCGAGGACGCGGCCGAGCGCCTGCCCAGCCGCGAGCCCACCCCCTCGCAGGCCTTCAACGACGCGCACTTCGACGCCGACGTCCAGCAGGCCCTGGACACCCTGGCGCCCGAGTTCCGGGCCGCCGTCGTCCTGTGCGACATCGAGGGCCTGTCGTACGAGGAGATCGCCGCGACCCTCGGCGTCAAGCTCGGCACCGTCCGCTCCCGCATCCACCGTGGCCGCTCCCAGCTGCGCAAGGCCCTCGCGCACCGCTCGCCGCAGGCCCGCAAGGCGGAGCGCCGCTCCTTCGTGCCCCGGGTTCCCGCACTGGGAGGAGGGGGCGCGACCGCGTGAGTGGATCACGACCGAAATCCGCCGGGCGACAGCTGGCGGAGCAGCATCTGGGAGACCGACTCTCCGCCCTCGTGGACGGAGAGCTCGGCCATGAGTCGCGTGAGCGCGTCCTGGCCCATCTGGCCACCTGTGCCCGGTGCAAGGCGGAGGCGGACGCCCAGCGCGCCCTGAAGAACGTCTTCGCCGAAGCCGCCCCGCCGCCGCCCTCGGAGAGCTTCCTGGCGCGCCTTCAGGGGCTGCCCGGGGGAGGCGACGGCGACGGCGGCTCGCCGTTCGGCGTCGGGGGCCCCTCGGGGCGCCGGTCCGACGGCGGGGTCTTCGGCGTGAGCCGGGACGACCGCTTCGAGTTCGGCTACGTCCCCGCCCGCCCGCACGACCCGGCGGCCGCCGGGCGGGGCTTCCGCGTCCACCCCGTAGGCCGCCCCGACCACGACCGCTCCGCGTCGTTCGGTGTGCGGTTCGCGTTCGTCGCCGCCGGCGCGGTCTCGCTGGCCGCCGTCGCTCTCGGCGGTGTCACCGCGGGCCTGCCCGGCTCCCCGGCCGCCGACGCCCGCTCCACCGGCGGCGGCAACGTGGCCCCGGCCGGCACGGCGGGCGCGGGCACGGCCGGTACCGCCGACTCGCAGCGCCGCCGCTCGGCCGGTCCCCTGCTGTCCTCCGGGGCCCTGCTCGGTGACGCCACCGCCGCGCCCACCTCGGTGTCCGCACCGCTGCTGCCCGGCGTGCCCTCCCCGGCCGCCGCACAGCAGGCGCTGCGGGAACTGACCGCACCGGTGATGGCCGGCGCGGCCGCGGTCTCCCCGCTGATACGACCGCTGACCGCCGCCTCGCCGTTCTCCCTCACCTCGTGGACCGCCACCCCCGAGGCGACCGGCGCCGCCCTGCTCGCCGCACCCGTCCCCGACACGACCTCCGCTCCCTCGCCCTCCTCCCACGGGGCCCACTGACCGCCTGGCGACGTCCCGCGCGCTCGTCCTCGGGGCACTCTTCGTGCCCTTCCGTAGGCAAACAACCCGGAAAACCGGTCGTACACACGGAGTCGGACACCTCGGGACGGTACCGGTCGGACAGGTCCGCCGGGTACCGTGGACCCGGCCCGGACCACGGAAGACACGCAACAGCGACCGGAGGGCCGAGGACCGAGGACATCGCAAGGAGCTTCAGGTGTTCAATGACATAGGACCACTCGAGCTGGTGACCATCGTCGTCATCGCCGTGCTCGTCTTCGGTCCGGACAAGCTCCCGAAGGTCATTCAGGACGTCACGCGGACCCTCCGCAAGATCCGGGAGTTCTCGGAGAGCGCCAAGGAAGACATCCGGCAGGAACTCGGCCCGGAGTTCAAGGACTTCGAGCTGGAGGACCTGAACCCCAAGACCTTCATCCGCAAGCACCTGGACGCCGACGAGCTGGGGCTGAAGGAGATCCGCAACGGCTTCGACCTGAAGAAGGAGATGGCCGAGGTCACGGACGCGGTGAACAGCCGCGAGGCCGAATCGTCCCCTGCCGCCTCGGGCAGCGGCTCTTCGGCGGGCGGCCGGATCGACATGACGAAGAGGCCGGAGGGCCCCGGCGGGGACGAGCGTCCGCCGTTCGACGTGGACGCCACCTGACCAGGACCGGACACCCGGACACGGGTGGCGCACGTGACGCGTCTCATAGCGCGCACGCGCCGCTCACGGCTTGATCCGGATGCCCGCGCGACCCACCCGCCGGGCGGTTTCGCCGCTGGTTGCAGCGGTGTCGATATGCTGCCGAGTTGTTGTGCGGACCGGACGAGTGCGCCCGAAGGGGGGCGGGCCGCTCCGGACCGACGAGAGCTAGGAGGCGTCCGGGCAGATGGAGACGACAAGTCAGGTGGACGGACAGGCACCGGCCGCCGCGGGCGGACAGCAGTCCCTCTCCGCCCGCCGCACGGCGGACGGCTACCTGGAGGCGCCCTTCCCCTGGTACGGCCTCGACGAGGCGTTCACGGGGCCCCGCTGGCTGATGCAGGTGGGTACGGCGGCCGACGGTGCGGTGGAGCACGGGTCGATCGGGCACGGGGACGAACCCTCGGTGCGCAACGAGCATCTGGCCGCGTCCGTCGGTGAGCCGCGGGAGAAGTTCGCGGTCGTGGTGACCGTCGCGGCGAGTCCGTCCCGGCGCAGCGCCGACGGGACCGGGCTCCTCGAGGCCACGTCCGTGTCGTCGGCCGCGTGGCTGGCGGGTGTCGGGCTGCTGTCCTTCACCTGGCCGGGGCAGATGGACCACAGCCTGCGGGACGACTGGCTGGAGCAGCAGACCGAGACGGCGTGGGAGCTGGCCGACGAGTTGAGCGGGCCGGAGTGGTCGACGCTGTCGCTGCCGGTGGACGGGGTGGCCACGCCGTTCCACTACCGGGAGTCGGAGTTCGGGTGGGTGCTCGCCGGGTCGACCGAGGTGGGGGTGCATCTCGGGGCGTACGGGCGGGGGATGTCGGCCTATGGGCTGGGGTTCGCCGTGATCAAGGACATTGCCGAGTACGTGTGAGTTTGAGGGGGCGCCGGTGGGATGGGCGCCCCTTCGCCGTAGCGGGTTGCGGGCGTCGTGCGACTGCGGGTGCGTGGTGGTTGCTCGCGCAGTTCCCCGCGCCCCTGACGGGGCGCAGTTCCTCCCCCAGCCTTCGGCCGGGGGTACCCCCAGCGCCCCTGAAGGGGCGCGCTGCAAGAGGCCTCTTTTAGAACTTGTTGCGGGGTGTGATGCCCAGGGACATGCCTGAGAGGCCGCGCTGGCGGCCGCCCAGCTTGCCGGCGATGCCGCGCAGGGCGGCGGCCGCCGGGCTGTCCGGGTCCGTCAGGACGACCGGCTTGCCCTCGTCGCCGCCCTCGCGGAGGCGGACATCGATCGGGATGTTGCCGAGGACCGGGACCGTGGCGCCCGTCGTGCGGGTGAGGCCGTCGGCGACCAGCTGGCCGCCGCCCGTGCCGAAGACGTCGACCATCTCGCCGCAGTGCGGGCAGGGCAGCCCGGACATGTTCTCGACCACGCCCACGATCTTCTGGTGGGTCTGTACGGCGATGGAGCCGGCCCGCTCGGCGACCTCGGCCGCCGCCTGCTGAGGCGTCGTCACGACCAGGATCTCGGCGTTCGGGACCAGCTGGGCGACCGAGATGGCGATGTCACCGGTGCCCGGCGGCAGGTCCAGGAGGAGGACGTCGAGGTCGCCCCAGTAGACGTCCGCGAGGAACTGCTGGAGGGCGCGGTGCAGCATCGGGCCGCGCCAGACCACCGGGGCGTTGCCCGGGGTGAACATGCCGATGGAGATGACCTTCACGCCGTTCGCCGACGGCGGCATGATCATGTTCTCGACCTGCGTGGGACGGCCGTCGGCACCGAGCATGCGCGGGACGGAGTGGCCGTAGATGTCGGCGTCGACGACTCCGACCTTCAGGCCGTCGGCCGCCATCGCCGCCGCCAGGTTCACCGTCACCGACGACTTGCCGACGCCGCCCTTGCCGGAGGCGACCGCGTAGACCCGGGTCAGGTTGCCGGGCTTGGCGAAGGGGACCTCGCGCTCGGTCTGGCCGCCGCGCAGGGCGGACGCCAGCTCCTTGCGCTGCTCGTCGCTCATCACGTCCAGGGTGACGTCGACGCGGCTGACACCGTCGACCCGGGAGACCGCCTCGGTGACACGCTGGGTGATCGTGTCGCGCATGGGGCAGCCGGAGACCGTCAGGTACACGGTGACCGCGACCGCGCCGTCCTCCCCGATCTCCACCGATTTGACCATCCCCAGTTCGGTGATGGGTCGGTTGATCTCCGGGTCGTTCACCGTCGCCAGTGCCTCGCGCACCGCGTCTTCGCTAGCCATACTGACGATGGTACGGCGAGGCGCAGCGCCTCTATAACGCCCCTCACCGGTCGTCTACGTCACGTCCCGCCGACCGTTCTGCCGGGAATACGGCACCTTCGTGGTGGTGGTGCCCGTCCCGCCGTTCGTCCATCTCCTTGAGCAGGTCCTGCAGCTCGGAGCGGATCCAGTCCCGGGTCGCCACTTCGCCCAGGCCCATCCGCAGGGCCGCGATCTCCCGGGTCAGGTACTCGGTGTCGGCGATGGACCGCTCGTTCTGCTTGCGGTCCTGTTCGAGGTTGACCCGGTCGCGGTCGTCCTGCCTGTTCTGCGCCAGCAGGATCAGCGGGGCGGCGTAGGAGGCCTGCAAGGACAGGGCCAGGGTCAGGAAGATGAACGGGTACTCGTCGAACCGGAACCTGCCGGGCGCCGCGATGTTCCACAGCACCCACGCGATGATCACGAACGTCATCCATACGATGAACCGTCCGGTGCCCAGGAACCGGGCGATGCGCTCGGACAGGCGGCCGAAGGCCTCCGGGTCCCACTCCGGCAGCAGCCTGCGCCGCGGCGGACGCGGCTGGTCCAGCCGGTAGGCCGCGCGTGGCCTACCGGCCGCGGTGGCACCGGCCGGTGTCCGCTCGCGGCCGCTCTCACGCTCGGGCGCCATGGCCCCCCACCCCCTTGTGCGCCTCGTTCTGCGGCGCCTGCTCCTCCTCGGCCAGGTGGAACTCGGTCTCCCGCCAGTCGTCCGGCAGCATGTGGTCCAGTACGTCGTCCACGGTCACCGCGCCGAGCAGCGACCCCGTCTCGTCCACCACGGGCGCCGCGACCATGTCGTAGGTGGCGAAGAACCCGGCGATGATCGGGAGGGTGGCGTCCGGGTCGAGTGGTTGCAGGTCGTCGTCGATGACGAGCGAACTGACCAGGGTGTACGGGGGGTCGCGCAGCAGCCGCTGGAAGTGGACGGTGCCCAGGTACTTGCCGGTCGGGGTGTCGTCGGGCGGCCGGCAGACGTAGACCTGGGCGGCGAGAGCCGGGGACAGGTCGGGGTTGCGGACCCGGGCGAGGGCGTCGGCGACGGTGGCGTCCGGCCGCAGGACGATGGGCTCGGTGGTCATCAGACCGCCCGCCGTGTGCTCCTCGTACGACATCAGGCGCCGCATCTCGGCCGCGTCCGCCGGCTGCATCAGGCTCAGCAGCCGTTCCTTGTCCTGTTCGGGGAGTTCGGCGAGCAGGTCGGCCGCGTCGTCCGGGTCCATGGCCTCCAGGACGTCCGCCGCCCGCTCCTCCTGCAGCTTGCCGAGGATCTCGATCTGGTCGTCCTCGGGAAGTTCCTCGAGGACGTCGGCGAGGCGGTCGTCGTCGAGGGCGGCGGCCACCTCGGCGCGGCGCTTGGCGGAGAGGTGGTGCAGCACGTTGGCGAGGTCGGCGGGGCGCAGCTGCTCGAAGGTGGCGAGCAGGCTCTCGGCGCCCTGCCCGTGTTCCTCCAGTGCGAAGCCGCTGACCTGTGACCAGTCGACGGTCAGCGTCTCGCCCCTGGCCCGCCGGAAGGTGCTCTTGCGTCCCTTGCGGACGAAGACCCGGTCGGCCTCCCACTCCCGCCGGGCCGGCCGCTGCATCACGCCCAGGTCCAGGACGGTGACGTCCTCGCCGGTCTCGGTCAGCTGGACGCGGCGGTCGAGGAGTTCACCGAAGACCAGGCGTTCGGTGGGGCGCTGTTCGAAGCGGCGCACGTTGAGCACGCCGGTGGTGATGACCTGGCCGGACTCGATGCTGGTCACCCTGGTCATCGGCAGGAAGATGCGGCGCCGGGTGGAGAGTTCGACCACCAGGCCGAGCAGGCGCGGGGGTTTGCGGCTGACGCGCAGCATGACGACCAGGTCCCTGACGCGGCCCACCTGGTCGCCGTTGGGATCGAAGACGGCGACACCGGCGAGGTGCGAGACGAAGATGCGGGGAGCGCCGGCTGCCATGGCTTCGCTTCCTTTGCCTGGTGAGGTGGCGATGGACGAGTTTCCTGCCGTTCGGGCCCGCCTGATGGGCTTCAGGCTAGCCCGTACCGATTGGATACGCCCTGGTGGGCGGTCCGGACGGACTGGCTCCGCCGGGTGGGCGGGGCACCGGTACGCTGCGGTACGCCGTGCCGGACCCGTCTGAAAGGTGGCCCTGCCCGTGACCGCGATTGCTCCGGGCCGTACTCGCCGCGCCGCGCTGGTGACCGCGCTGTGCGCTCTGGCCGTCCTGACGGGATGCAGCGAGGATCCGGACGCGGGTACGAACGGGGTCGGCAAGCTGTCGCCGGGCGCGATCCAGTCGAGGACGCGGGCGGCGGCGGCCTCGGTGGCGACGGTACGGATGGCGGGGACGGTGGTCACCAGCGGGCGCACGTACCAGCTGGACATGCGCCTGAACGAGGACGGCGGGACCGGGTCGGTCACGTCGAAGGGGTCGACGTTCCAGCTGCTGCGGGTGAACGACACCCTGTATCTGCAGGCCGACGCGGGGTTCTGGAACCACGCCGACGGCAGTGACACGGCCGCCGCCTCCAAGCTCGACGGCAAGTACGTGAAGGTGCCTCGGACGGATCCCGCGTACAAGAAGTTCAGCGGCTTCACGGACAAGGACGTCCTCCTCTCGGGCCTGCTGACCCTGCACGGTTCTCTCGCGACCGACGGCCACCACGAGCAGTCGGGTACCCCCACGATCCGCATCACCGGTGACAGCGGTTCCGGTGGCACGCTCGACGTCTCCCTCGAAGGCAAGCCGTACCCCCTTCGCCTGCAACGCGGCGGCGGCGCGGGCACCCTCACCTTCTCCGACTGGGGTAAGGACTTCAGCGTGGCCGAACCGGAGAAGGGTGAGACGGTGGACTACGGGAAGCAACTGCCCTCGTCGTAGGGGTGGGACGGGACGAGGACCTGCGTGCTTCGGGCCGTCGCCGTCACGCGGACCGTTCGCTCTTTCTCCGTCTGCCGAGCAGGCGCGGCAGACCTGCGGGGACCGGGCGCCGGGTCGTCGCCGTGGACGGCACGGGCGCTTCGGCCAGGCTGTCCTCGGGCAGGGGCGACAGCGTCCCCGTCGGCCGCAGGCGCAGCACCCGGCACTCGCGCGCCCAGCGGTCCGTCATGGCCTCGCCGTCGGGGGCGTTGAGGCGTTTGCCCTTGAGCTCGGCGACCGCGGCGTCCCATTCGGCGGAGCCGGCCGGCAGTTCCGCGACCGTCGCCGTCCAGGTGACCAGCCGGCCGCCCTTGTCCTTGCTGCGGACGGTGACCTCCGCCGCCCCGCCGTCGGCCAGCCCGGTCAGCGGCTGCTCGGCCCCGTCGCCGACCAGGAACACGCTCCCGTCGGCCCACGCGTGCCACATCGCCCGGGCGGCCGGTGCCCCGGCGGCCCGCACCCAGATGAGGCCGGACTTCTTGGTGGCCTCCTCGACGAGGGCCTGGTCGAGCAGCTCGCTTGTCATGGCGCTCACCCTAGAGCCAGCCGTTGCGCTTCAGCGTCCGGTGGATGCCCAGGCAGATGCAGACGGTGATGCCCATGATCACCGGGTAGCCGTACTTCCAGTGCAGCTCCGGCATGTACTTGAAGTTCATGCCGTACACCCCGCACACCATCGTCGGCACGGCGATGATCGCGGCCCATGCCGTGATCTTCCGCATGTCCTCGTTCTGCGCCACGGACGCCTGCGCGAGGTTGGCCTGGAGGATGGAGTTGAGGAGTTCGTCGAAGCCGACCACCTGCTCCTGGACGCGGGCGAGGTGGTCGGCGACGTCCCGGAAGTACTTCTGGATGTCGGGGTCGACGAGCCGCATCGGGCGTTCGCTCAGCAGCTGCATCGGGCGCAGCAGCGGCGACACCGCACGCTTGAACTCCAGCACCTCGCGCTTGAGTTGGTAGATCCGCGCGGAGTCGACACCGCGGGACACCCCGCCCTTGCGGCCCGGTGTGAAGACCTCGGTCTCCACCTCGTCGATGTCGTCCTGCACGGCGTCGGCGACCGCGACATAGCCGTCGACGACATGGTCGGCGATGGCGTGCAGCACGGCTGAGGGGCCCTTGGCGAGCAGCTCGGGATCGTCCTGGAGCCGGTGCCGCAGCGCCCGTAGCGAGCCCTGGCCACCGTGCCGGACGGTGATGAAGAAGTCCCGGCCGGTGAAGCACATGACCTCGCCGGTCTCCACGACCTCGCTGGTGGCGGTGAGCTGGTCGTGCTCGACGTAGTGGATGGTCTTGAAGACCGTGAAGAGGGAGTCGTCGTAGCGCTCCAGCTTGGGGCGCTGGTGGGCCTGGACCGCGTCCTCCACGGCCAGCGGGTGCAGCCCGAACTCGCTCGCGATGCCGGCGAATTCGGCCTCCGTCGGCTCGTGCAGGCCGATCCACACGAAGCCGCCGTCCCGGCGCACCAGCCGCATCGCCTCGTGCGGGGTCAGCGGCTTCCCCGTCTCGACGCGGGCGCCGTCGCGGTACACCGCGCAGTCGACGACGGCCGAGGGCGTACCGGGGTCGCGGGTGGTGTCGTACGCCCCGTTGTCCGGCCGCAGGCTCTTGCGCAGCGAGGGGCGGGACGGACGGACCACGGCGCGCAGGTCGCGGATCATCGACATGGGCAGGCTCCTTCGCGACAGGCAGCGAAAGATCGCCGGCGAACGGGTGGAACTACCCGGAATGAGGACGTCCTGACTGCGGATGTTTGGCGCGTCCACAAAGCGGGGAGCACCGCACCGTTGCGGTGGCGACTTCGCTACTGATTCGGATCAGACGAACAAATCCCGACGGATCCGGAAGGGATCGGTCAGCGGGATCAGGCAAGCGGAGACGAAGTGCTCTTCCGAACGACGACGCGCACGAAAAGGCGGTAGCCAGCCAGAGACGAGATTCAGCGGCAGGAAGAGCGAGTGGTACTGCACGGGTGACTTCGATCCATGACAGCCCCACCTCCTCCAGCCGGTCCCTCGTAAGGGAGTCCTGTCGGCGTCGGGGTCTGACCGCGACGCTCAGCGTGCTGCCCCGAACCACCGCGGCCAGACTAGCAGCAGCCCTTGGTGTCAAGCCGCCGCTTTGCCCGGTGCTGACGAGTTCTATGCTCACGACATGGCTGATGTTCTTCCTCTGGTCGAGGCCCGGTTGACCACCGCACTGGGCGAACCGGACGCGCGCGCCGCGGTCACCTTCCTCGGCACGGACCGCATCGAGGTGCTCCGTTTCCACGAGGACCTCCAGGGTGAGGACGTCGTCCGCTACGCCACGCTCGGCATGTCCGCGCACCCCATGACCGACCCCACGGCGATGGTCGCGGACCCCGTCAAGGGGCCCCGCGCCGAGCTGGTGCTGTCGGTCCGGGCCGGCCGTGCCGAGACCGACGAGGTGCTCCGCGCGCTCGCTGTCCTCGCCGCTTCCCCGCAGGTGGAGGGGCTGGTCGTGGCCCCCGGCGCGTCCCTCGACGTGGGCGAGCCGCTGTGGCCGGGCGCCCCCTTCACCTCGGTCCTGGTCGGCGAGCCGGGCGGTCTTGTCGAGGATCTGGAGCTGGACGGGCCGCTCGATCCCGTACGGTTCCTGCCGCTGCTGCCGATGACGCCGAACGAGGCCGCCTGGAAGCGGGTGCACGGCGCCCAGGCGCTCCAGGAGCGCTGGCTCGCGAACGGGACGGACCTCCGAGACCCTGCCCGGAGGTCCGTCCCGCTGGACTGACCCGTCAGCCGGCCGCGCCGGGTGAGCAAGCTCACGAAGCGCGGCCCGGAGGGCGTCAGCCGGCGAACACCGTGACGCCGTCCTCGCTGAGGTGCTTCGGCTCCAGTTCCTCGGCCTCGTGGTTGAGCGCCCTGCGCCGTACCAGCACCACGGCCGCGCCCAGCACGGCGGTGACCGCCGCCACCAGGAACGGGACGTGGATGTCGCTCCACTCCTCGATCTTCGGCGCGAAGTAGGGCGCGGCGGCCGCCGCGAACCAGCGGACGAAGTTGTAGCCCGCGCTCGCCACCGGGCGCGGCGCGTCCGACACGCCGAGCGCCAGTTCGGTGTACACGGTGTTGTTCACGCCGATGAACGCGCCGGACAGGATCGTGCAGACGATCGCGGCGGTGTGGCCGCCGTAGCCGAGCACGAGGACGTCCGCGGCGAGCAGCACCAGCGAGCCGCCGAGCACCTTCAGGGAGCCGAACCGCTTCTGCAGGCGCGGCGCCACGAGCACCGAGAACAGCGCGAGCAGCACACCCCAGGCGAAGAACACCGCACCCGAGCGGTACGGGGTCATGTTCAGCACGAACGGGGTGAAGGCCAGCACGGTGAAGAACGTGTAGTTGTAGAAGAACGCCGACGCCGCGGCGGAGGCGAGGCCGCCGTGCCCCAGTGCCTTGAGCGGGTCGAGGATCGACGTCTTGCGGGCCGGCTTCGGCTGCTCCTTCAGGAACGCGGTGATGCACAGGAAGCCGACCGCCATCAGGGTGGCGGTGCCGAAGAACGGGTAGCGCCAGCTGAGGTTGCCGAGCACCGCGCCCAGCAGCGGGCCGCAGGCCATGCCGAGGCCGAGCGCGGACTCGTAGAGCAGGATCGCGGCGGCGCTGCCGCCGGCCGCCGCGCCGACGATGACCGCGAGGGCGGTCGAGACGAACAGGGCGTTGCCGAGGCCCCAGCCGGCCCGGAAGCCGACCAGCTGACCGACGGTGTCCGAGGTGCCGGCCAGGCCCGCGAAGACGACCACGAACGCGAGGCCGAGCAGCAGCGTCCTGCGCCCGCCGATCCGGCTGGAGACGAACCCGGTGAGCAGCATCGCCACGGCGGTGATCAGGAAGTACGAGGTGAAGAGCAGGGAGACCTGGCCGGCCGTGGCGTCCAGGCCCTTGGCTATGGACGGCAGGATCGGGTCGACGAGTCCGATGCCCATGAAGGCGACCACGGACGCACCCGCCGTCGCCCACACGGCCTTCGGCTGCCGCAGGATGCCGCCTGCTCCCGCGTCGAATGGGTCGGCCATGCGCTTCCTCCGCTCCTACAGATTTGGTTGGTGTTTACACATACTAAGTTAGGTCGGCTAATAAATGCAAGATGCATGTAGTTCCGTCCGGTGAACGGTTCGGTCCGGACGGGTGATCGTCCTTGACGTGGGGGATTCCGGGTAGGACCGTGGGGCCCTATGAGGGGCGAACCCAGTTGCCCGAAGTGTGGTGGCCGGGTCAGGGCTCCCGGACTTTTCGCCGACACCTGGCAGTGCGATCTGCACGGGACCGTGTACCCGGTGCAGCCCGTGATCCCGCCCAGCGTCGAGGCGCTCGACGTGGTGGTGCACCGCACCCAGGTACCGGTGTGGATGCCCTGGCCGCTGCCGGTCGGCTGGCTGTTCACGGGCGTGGCCTGCGCCGGCGACGACCGCAGCGGCGGCCGGGCGACCGCCGTCGCCTGCTCCGGGCCCGCACCGCTCGGCGGGATAGGGGAGATGATCCTGGTCGCCGAGGAGCTGGGCGTCGGCCTCGGTGCACGGTACGCGGGCATCGACGGGCCGGATCCCGGGCCGTACATGAGCGTGGAGAAGCCGCCGCAGGCGAAGGTGCTGGCCGCGGGGCGTCCCGCGCCGTTGTGGCATGTCACCGGGCCGCCCGACGACCGGGCCGTCTTCGCGGGTGAGGCCCGGGGGCTGTGGCTGTGGGCCGTGGTGTGGCCCGAGCAGACCGGGCTGCTGATGTACGACGAGCTGGTGCTGACGGATCTGCGGGACGCCGGGGCCGAGGTGGACCTCGTGCCCTGCGGGGCGCTGTCGCCCAGGTTGCTGGAGCCGTAGGACCGGGCGGGTTCCTCGCCCCTCGGGGCGCGCCTCCTGCGCGTCGCCTGTACGGGGTGCCCCCGGCTTTCGGGTGTGACAGGACACCCTCTTCCGGCGGCTATCCTTGACGCGTCCCCATCCGTATCGCCCCGCTGGAGTCCGTGTCGTGCGCATCGATCTGCACTGCCACTCCACCGCGTCCGACGGTACGGACACCCCCGCCGAGCTGGTGCGCAACGCCGCCGCCGCCGGGCTCGACGTCGTGGCGGTGACCGATCACGACACCACCCGCGGGTACGCCGAGGCCGTCGCCGCGCTGCCCGCGGGGCTCACCCTCGTGACCGGGGCAGAGCTGTCCTGCCGGGTCGACGGCGTCTCCCTGCACATGCTGGCCTACCTCTTCGACCCCGAGGAGCCGGCGCTGCTCGCCGAGCGCGAGCTGGTCCGGGACGACCGGGTGCCGCGCGCCCAGGCCATGATCGCCAAGCTGAACGCGCTGGACGTGCCGGTGACCTGGGAGCAGGTCGAGCGGATCGCCCGGGGCGGGTCCGTGGGGCGGCCGCACGTCGCCTCCGCGCTCGTCGAGCTCGGTGTCGTACCGACCGTGGACGGCGCCTTCACCGAGAAGTGGCTGGCCGACGGCGGCCGCGCCTTCGTGGAGAAGCACGAGACCGACCCCTTCGAGGCGATCCGGCTGGTCAAGGGCGCCGGTGGGGTGTGCGTGTTCGCGCATCCGGCAGCCGCCAAGCGCGGGCGCACGGTGCCCGAGTCGACGATCGCCGCGCTGGCCGCGGCCGGTCTCGACGGCATCGAGGTCGACCACATGGACCACGACGAGGCCACCCGGGCACGGCTGCGGGGTCTCGCGGCGGAGCTGGGTCTGCTGGTCACCGGGTCCTCGGACTACCACGGCAGCCGCAAGACGGTGGCGCTCGGCGCGTACACGACCGACCCCGAGGTGTACGGCGAGATCACGCGCCGGGCGACGGGCGCGTTCCCGGTCCCGGGGGCCGGCGGGGCCTGAGGCCCGGCCCTCGCCCGTCCGGTCTCCCTTCCCGGGCTTTCCCCTCACGCTTTCCTCCCCCCAGCTTCCTTCCCAAGCTTCTTCGCAAGCTCCTTCAGCAAGGCCTGTAGCTCACCCATGTTCGACCTCGCCGTGTTCGGCTCCCTCTTCCTGACCCTTTTCGTCATCATGGATCCCCCCGGGATCACCCCGATCTTCCTCGCCCTCACCGCCGGCCGGCCCGGCAAGGTGCAGAAGCGGATGGCCTTCCAGGCGGTCTGCGTGGCGGGCGGTGTCATCACCGTCTTCGGCCTCCTGGGGCACCAGATCCTGGACTACCTCCACGTCTCCGTGCCCGCGCTGATGATCGCGGGCGGGCTGCTGCTCCTGCTCATCGCCCTCGACCTGCTCACCGGCAAGAACGACGAGCCGAAGCAGACCAAGGACGTCAACGTGGCGCTCGTACCGCTGGGGATGCCGCTGCTGGCCGGGCCCGGCGCGATCGTCTCGGTCATCCTCGCCGTGCAGAAGGCCCACGGCGTCGCCTCGCAGATGTCCGTGTGGGCCGCGATCCTCGCCATCCACGTCGTGCTGTGGCTGGTGATGCGCTACTCGCTGCTGATCATCCGCGTCATCAAGGACGGAGGCGTGGTCCTGGTGACGCGCCTCGCGGGCATGATGCTGTCCGCGATCGCCGTGCAGCAGATCATCAACGGCGTCACCCAGGTCATCAAGGGCGCCTGAGCCCCGCAGGCCCCGGCAAGCGCGGAGCCCCCGCACGGCGTGAGTGCCGTGCGGGGGCTCCGAAGACTCTGCGGTGTTCCGCGTGTCGGTGTGGCTCGTCTCTCGTATTCCGTTACGACGTCTGGTTCTCGGCCGGTCGGATCCACAGGCGCTGCCCGACGGCGGCGGCCTGCTGCACGATCCTGTTGACGGAGGCGGCGTCCACGACAGTGCTGTCCACGGTGGTGCCGTCGACCTCGTCGAGTCGCATGATTTCGAAGCGCATGGCCTCTCCCTTCGTCTGGTGTTCCGTTCCATCCAACGACTTGCGTGTTACAAACATTCCCTACGCTAAATAAATTTTTCGAACGTCTAACTACTGACCGGTACGAGTATCGACGAGACTGACCGGGACCGGTTGTGTTCGCAGCGTGACCGCCGGGACAATGGAGGTGATGAACGACGACCTCCCTGCCCTCCAGGCCCGTATCGACCGCACGAACGAGCTGCTCACCCGCATGCTCGCCGAAGTGGCCAAGACGCCCTCGACGCACGCGATCTTCGTCGACGCGGGCTACCTCTACGCGGCCACGGGCCGGCTCGTCGCCGGTACGGAGGACCGCCGGGCCTTCGACCTCGACGCCGAAGGGCTGATCGAGGCCCTCATCGACAAGGCCCGCCAGATCTTCGCGGACAGCAGGCTGCTGCGCGTCTACTGGTACGACGGCGCCCGCCGCCGCATCCACACCGCCGAGCAGCAGGCCATCGCCGAACTCCCCGACGTCAAGGTCCGCCTCGGCAACCTCAACGCCAACAACCAGCAGAAGGGTGTCGACTCCCTGATCCGCACCGACCTGGAGTCACTCGCCCGGCACCGCGCGATCAGCGACGCGGCCCTGCTCGGCGGCGACGAGGACCTGGTCTCCGCGGTCGAGGCCGCCCAGGGGTACGGCGCCCGCGTCCACCTCTGGGGCATCGAGTCCCCCGAGGGCCGCAACCAGGCCGAACCGCTGCTCTGGGAGGTCGACAGCCAGCGCACCCTCGACCTCCAGTTCTTCAAGCCGTACGTATCCCGGCGCGCCGCCCCCGGCTACGACGCCGGCGCCACCAGACCCACCCGCGAGGACGTCCGCTTCGTCGGCGCGCAGATCGCCGCGAAGTGGCTGTCCGCGCGGGGGCGCGAGGCGCTGGTCGAACTGCTGCCCGGCCACCCCTACCTGCCCGGATCCGTCGACCAGGACCTGCTCGTCGAGGCCGAGAGCCTCCTCCAGTACTCGCTGCGCGGCCAGGCCGACCTGCGCCGCGCCCTGCGGGACGGCTTCTGGGACCACCTCCAGACGCAGTACTAGGGGCGCGCGTCCGGGGTGTGCGAGGCGCGTCGTGCCCTAGCCTTCCGTGCTCTCCCAGAAGGCGGCGATCGCCTCGGCGGTGGGTGCCGGCCGATCGGTGTTGGGGGAGTGCTCCGCGCCGTCGACGACCGTACGGCGGGCGCCCAGCCGCAGTGCCATCTCGTCCAGCAGCGGCACCGGCCAGGTGTCGTCCCTCGCACCCGACAGGACGTGGTACGGCAGCGCGACGGCGGCGAGTTCGGCGACGCGGTCCGGCTCGGTGCACAACTGGCGGCCGGTCGCGAGGAGTTGGGCCGGCTTGTTGTGCAGCCAGCGGCGCCGCAGATCCTCGCGGTCCACCGGGCCCTCGTCCAGTTCCTCCGGCGCCTCCAGGGCCTGCATCGCCTCCCACACCTCGGCCATCGACATCACGGCGAGGGCGTCCCGCAGCAGCTTCACGCGCTGCTGCTGGGAGGGGGAGATCTGGGCCGGGCCCGAGGCCATGAGCGTCAGCGACCGGAACGGCGTGGGGTCGAGCAGCACGGCCGCCCGGGCGATCTGACCGCCCAGGGAGTGGCCCAGCAGATGCACCGGCCGGCCGTCGCCGACGGCCGCCGCCTGCGCCAGTACGTCCCGTGCCAACTCCTCCTGGGCGTAGGCCGATTCGTCGTCCTGCGGTCCGTCCGACTCGAACTGCCCACGGCCGTCCACCGCGACGGTCCGGTACCCGTGGGCGCCCAGAGCCGGGTGCAGGAGGTTGAAGTCCTCCTTGCTGCCGGTGAACCCGGGCAGCAGCAGCGCGATCCCCCGCGGCTCCACCCCGGCCGCCACGGGCGCGTCGACGACGGCGAACTCACCGCGCGCGGTGGCGAGCGCGTACGCACGAGCACCGGCGGGCGGGACGAAGGAAGAGGGCCTGCTCATGGGGGAGAGCGTAACGGTCGGCGGGCGACGCACCGGGGGACGGTGGGTGAATCCGGGCGGTTGACCGGACGATCCTGTCACCGAGCGAGTTCGGCTTGGCGAAGACTGCGGAACACCTCCGGGGTCGTCCATCCGCGCAGCGTGGCGTGAATCGACGAGTGGAATGCGGCCTCGGCTGCGGTGGCGTTCAGGGCCCCGGCCAGTTCAAGAGTCACCAGCCCGTGCAGGGTGGCCCAGATCGACAGGGCGATCGCCGTCGCGTCGCCGGTGAGGACGGCCGCCGTCAAGGCGCGATCGATCGCCGCGAGGAGCGGAAGGATCGGGTCCCTGGCACCGGCCTCCCCCGACGGGTCGAAGGACTGCACACCACCGAACAGCACCGTGTACAGGTGGCGGTGTCCGCGTCCCCAGCGACGGTAGGCGACGGCCAGCGCGTAGAGGTCGGCGAGAGGGTCCGCGGAGGTCTGCGCCGCCGACAGGTCCTGGAACAGGCCGGTGACGGCTCTGTCGCGCACCGCACCGATCAGCCCGTCCTTACCGCCGAACAGGGAGTACACCGCCGTCGTCGACGCCTCGGCGGCAGCGGCCACGGCGCGGACCGTGAGCGACTCCCGCGGACGGGTGGCGAGCATCTCGGTCGCGCACTCCACCAGCCGCTCTTTGACGGCCTCGTCGTTTGTTCTCGGTCTACCCACGGTCGGCAGCCTACCCCTCTGATAACGTCGTTTTGAAACAGCGTTCTGAAACTGTGGGAGGCCTGCCGTGCCCCTGTCCGCCATACGCCTCGTCCGCTTCACCGGACGCTTACTGCCGGCCCTGGCCGCCGCCACGATGCTGGTCGTCGTGTTTCTCGCACTGATCGCCCTCACCGATGGGGCAGGCTCGGGCCTCGCCGCATGGTTGACAACCCTTGGAGTCGGAGCCGTCCTCGCGCTGTGGCGGGGTCGGCACCGCACCTGGCCGGCGCGGCTCGTGCCGTTCCTGCCGATGGTCGTCGCGGCGGCGTTGACGGCGACGGTCTGCATCCCGACCGTGCCGACGGCCCGGCGGTACCCGCCCGCCCTGCCCTTCGTGGCCACGCAGCACTGGAGCCTGACCACAGGCAGCCGGGTAGCGGTGTACCACTACCCGGCCGCCGACCCCGGCACCCGGCACCCCGTCCCGCTCGTGTACCTCAACGGCGGACCGGTCCGTGGCATCTCGGTGCTCGACCACCGGTTCCTGCAACTCCTGGCACGCCAGGGCTACGACGTCTACGCCTACGAACAGGCCGGTGGCGGACGAAGCGACCTGCTCCCCATGGGCCAGTACACGATCTCCAGGTCGGTCCGCGACCTCGCCGCCTTCATTGACCGCCTGGACCAGGGCAAGGTCGACATCCTGGGATTCTCCTCGGGCGGAGCCGTGCTCACCCGAGCCCTGGCTGACCCGAGCGTCGCCGCCCGCCTGCACCGGGCGATCATCGCCGAGCCCGGCCCCATGGACGGCCCTACCGCACACATCGCCGGACACCAGGGCCGAAAATCCGCGCGCGGCCTCGCGCCGGCCCTGACCGGGCCGCGATCGACACACGTTCCCCGGTACGCCGTGGCCTTCGGCCTCATGCGGCTCGGACTCCTCAGTCCCGACACCGGACTGATCGGACAGGCCGAAGGCGTCAACGCCTTCACCGCCGCAGATCTCGGCAGCGACACGTCATCCGCCTACTGCGCGCGTGACGCGCACCGCATCCCCGCTGAGGACACCGCACAGAACTTCTCCTTCAGCCCCGCCGCCAGCCTCCGCATCCAGCAGACGGTCAAGGACTCACCCTCCGTCGCACCGCAACTGAGGCGCTCCCGGACCCCCGCGATGCTGATGATCGCCGAGTGCTCCTCCCAGGTCCGTCAATGGGAGACCACCGTCCTCGCCGATGACCCCGCCATCCAGCGCACGCAGTACATGCCAGGAGTCGGACACCACATGTGGAACGGCATCGACGACAACAACGACCGGGCCGTCGCCGTCATCACCGCGTTCCTTCAGGGCGAGCGAGCACCCCTGCCGAACTACCCGACCCGCGACGAGATCCCTGCCTTCCTGCGCGACCGCAAATGAAT
Organism: Streptomyces sp. NPDC006655; assembly: GCF_040703965.1. Lineage (NCBI taxonomy): Bacteria > Bacillati > Actinomycetota > Actinomycetes > Kitasatosporales > Streptomycetaceae > Streptomyces > Streptomyces sp. NPDC006655. The sequence goes on from NZ_JBEYJU010000002.1 coordinate 62,179, forward strand.
ACGGTTCAGCCGTGGCCGGCAACGGCGGGCGCAACCCCGAAGCTGCCCCGGCCCTGCGGCAGGTACAGCCAAGGGCGATCTCCGTGGTCCGGAAAAGGGCACTGTGTGGGGCGGGTGTGGCGCCCGGCACGGGGGCGGGAACGCCGACGGCCCGGCCCACGCGGGGTGGGCCGGGCCGTCGTGGTGGCTCGGTCGGCTCAGGCCTCGGGAGCCGTGGCCGTCGCCTTCCGGGTCCGGCGGACCTTCGGCTTCGCCTCGGTGTCGGCCGCCTCCGCGGACTCGGCCGCCTTGCGGGTGGTCCGGCTCCTCGGCTTGACCTCCGGCTCGCCGCTGGCCTGTGCCGGAATCTCCGCGGTGGCGGCGGCTGCCGTCTTCCGGGTCCGCCGCGGCTTGGCCTCGGCGGCTTCCGCGGTGTCCACGGCGGTCTCCGCGGCGGCGGCCGTCTTGCGGGTCCGGCGCGGCTTCGGCGTGGCCTCGGCGTCCGCCACGGCGGTCTCCGGGGCGGCGGCTGTCGTCTTCCGGGTCCGGCGCGGCTTGGCCTCGGCGGCTTCGACGGTGTCGACCGCGGCCTCGGCGGCCTTGCGGGTGCGGCGCGGCCTGGGCGCGGGGGCTTCGGCCTCGACGGTCTCCGGGGCGGCGGCGACCGTCTTCCGGGTCCGGCGCGGCTTGGCTTCCGCTTCCGTGGCCTCGACCGGCTCGGTGGCGGCGGCTGCCGTCTTCCGGGTGCGGCGGGGCTTGGCCTCGGCGGCTTCCGCGGTGTCCACGGCGGTCTCCGCGGCGGCGGCCGTCTTGCGGGTCCGGCGCGGCTTCGGCGTGGCCTCGGCGTCCGCCACGGCGGTCTCCGGGGCGGCGGCTGCCGTCTTCCGGGTCCGGCGCGGCTTGGCCTCGGTGGCGTCCGCCGTGTCGACCGTTGCCTCCGCCGTGTCGACCGCGGCCTCGGCAGCCTTGCGCGTCGTACGGCGGCGCGGCTTGGCCTCCTCCGTGGCCTCCTCGGCGACGACCGGGGCGGTGGCAGCCGTCTTGCGGGTGCGGCGGGGCTTGGTCTCGGTGGCCTCGGCGGTGTCCACCGCGACCTCCGCGGCCGCCGTCGCCTTGCGCGTACGGCGCGGCTTCGGCTCGGCGACGGCCTCCGGCTCCGGCGTGGTGGCGACCTGCTCGACCTGCTCGACCGGCTCGGCGGCCTTGCGGGTGCGGCGGCGGGCCGGGGTCACCGGGGCCTCGACGGCAACCTCAGGGGTCACCTCCGCGGTCTCGGCCGCCGGGGCGGCGGCTGCCGTCTTGCGGGTCCGGCGCGGCTTCGGCTCGGCGACGGCGGTGGCCGTCTCCACGGCCGCGGGGGCGGCCTCGGGAACCTCGGTCACCGGGGTCGTCACCGGGGCGGTCACCGCAGTGGCCTCCGCCGGCGGCGCGGTCTCGGCGGTGCGGCGGGTGCGGCGGCGGCGCGGCTTCTCCGGCGCGTCCTGCTCCGGCACGGCCTCGACCGTCTCCACGACGGCCTCGGGCGTCACGGTCACCGGCGCGGCGGCCGTCACCGGCTCCTGCGACGCCCCGCCGCGGGTACGGCGTCGGCGGCGCGGGGTCCGGGGGGCCGGGGCCTCCTCGGCGGCGGGGGCCGCGGACTCGGCGGCCGGCGACGTGGCCGTCGTACCGGCTGCCGGTTCCATGGCCGAACCGCCGCGTGTGCGACGACGGCGACGCGGGGTACGGGCCGGACGCTCGCGCTCCTCGGTGCGGGACTCGGTGCGGGACTCGTTGCGACCGCCCCGGCCCGCGCGGCCGCGGCCACCGCGGCCGCCGGTCTCGCCCAGGTCCTCCAGCTCCTCCGCGTCGAGCCCGGCGCGGGTGCGCTCCGCGCGTGGCAGGACACCCTTGGTTCCCGCGGGGATCTTCAGGTCCTCGAAGAAGTGCGGGGACGTCGAGTAGGTCTCCACCGGCTCGGGGAACTTGAGGTCCAGCGCCTTGTTGATGAGCTGCCAGCGCGGGATGTCGTCCCAGTCGACGAACGTGATCGCCGTACCCGACGCGCCCGCGCGGCCGGTACGGCCGACGCGGTGCAGGTACGTCTTCTCGTCCTCGGGGGACTGGTAGTTGATGACGTGGGTGACACCCTCGACGTCGATGCCGCGCGCGGCGACGTCGGTGCAGACGAGGACGTCCACCTTGCCGTTGCGGAAGGCGCGCAGCGCCTGCTCGCGGGCGCCCTGGCCGAGGTCCCCGTGGACGGCGCCGGAGGCGAAACCGCGGTGCTGGAGCTGCTCGGCGATGTCGGCGGCGGTGCGCTTGGTGCGGCAGAAGATCATCGCGAGCCCGCGGCCCTCGGCCTGCAGTATGCGCGCGATCATCTCCGGCTTGTCCATGGAGTGCGCGCGGTAGACGAACTGCGCGATGTTCGCGACGGTCGCGCCCTCGTCGTCCGGCGCGGTGGCGCGGATGTGGGTGGGCTGGCTCATGTACCGGCGTGCGAGGCCGATGACCGCGCCCGGCATGGTGGCCGAGAACAGCATGGTCTGGCGCTTGGCCGGAAGCATGCCGATGATCTTCTCGACGTCCGGCAGGAAGCCCAGGTCGAGCATCTCGTCGGCCTCGTCGAGGACGAGCGACTTGATGTGCTTGAGGTCGAGCTTGCGCTGGCCCGCGAGGTCGAGGAGGCGGCCCGGCGTGCCGACGACGACGTCGACACCCTTCTTCAGGGCCTCGACCTGCGGCTCGTAGGCCCGGCCGCCGTAGATGGCGAGAACGCGTACGTTGCGGACCTTGCCGGCCGTCAGCAGGTCGTTGGTGACCTGGGTGCACAGCTCGCGGGTGGGGACGACCACGAGCGCCTGCGGGGCGTTGGTGAGGGCCTCGGGGGCGGCGCGGCCGGCCTCCACGTCGGCGGGGACGGTCACGCGCTCCAGGAGCGGCAGACCGAAGCCGAGGGTCTTGCCGGTGCCGGTCTTGGCCTGGCCGATGACGTCGGTGCCGGACAGGGCGACCGGGAGTGTCATCTCCTGGATGGGGAAGGGGTTGATGATGCCGACGGCTTCCAGGGCCTCGGCGGTCTCGGGGAGGATCCCGAGTTCTCGAAACGTCGTAGTCAGGGTGCTGCCTCTTCTGTGTGGCGCGGCACGAGGCGAGCGCGGGGGTCTTTGACGGACCGTGCCGGGGACGTCGGCTGCCTTACGGACGGGCTGTGGGGGGCACGCCGTAGTGCACGGGACCTCTGCCGACGCTCTAGCGCTCGTACCGCTGAGGGTGTCTCCCTCCGGTCGACGTACGCGATGTGCCGTACGCGCCGGGAGGGCTGGCGGTTCGGAGCCGATCGGGCCACCGACCGGGCATCCTCATACGTGCGGCCTGTCGAGGCACGTCTGAAACAGACGGCGTACCAGCAGGCGCATTACCACCATACCCCGGAATCGTGCACATGCGATGGCCGATTTGGTCACGTCGTGGTACTCGCGGTGGCTGACCAGGAGCTTCCCCCAGGACTTCCGTGACTTTCCGGGACTCGTGAGGGGGCGCCCGGGGACCGCTCGGGGAGTTCCCCCAGCGCTTCCCCGAGGCGGCGAGCGGGCTATTGTGCGCTTCATGACGAGCTCTGACAAGCCTGAGACCGCCTCCGCCGTACCGACCGGTGTCGCCGCCCAGGACTGGGGGCAGGCGGCCGCCGACCCGCAGTACCGAGCCGCGGTCGTGGACCTGCTCGGCGCGCTCGCGTACGGCGAGCTCGCGGCGTTCGAGCGCCTCGCGGAGGACGCCAAGCTGGCGCCCACGCTGGCCGACAAGGCCGAGCTGGCGAAGATGGCGTCGGCCGAGTTCCACCACTTCGAGCGGTTGCGGAACCGGCTGACGGAGATCGGCGAGGACGCGGCACAGGCCATGGACCCGTTCGTCGCGGCCCTCGACGGCTTCCACCGGCAGACGGCGCCGTCGGACTGGCTGGAGGGCCTGGTGAAGGCGTACGTCGGCGACTCGATCGCCAGTGACTTCTACCGGGAGGTCGCGGCCCGGCTGGACACCGACACGCGCGAGCTGGTGCTGGCCGTGCTCGACGACACGGGGCATGCCGGGTTCGCGGTGGAGAAGGTACGGGCCGCCATCGACGCCGATCCCCGGGTGGGGGGCCGACTGGCGCTGTGGGCGCGGCGGTTGATGGGGGAGGCGCTGTCCCAGTCGCAGCGCGTCGTCGCTGACCGGGACGCGTTGTCGACCATGTTGGTGGGCGGGGTCGCCGACGGCTTCGATCTCGCCGAGGTGGGGCGGATGTTCTCGCGGATCACCGAGGCGCACACGAAGCGGATGGCCGCGCTGGGCCTGGCCGCCTGACGCCCGTCGCGGGGGCTTCGGTCCGGGGGCGGCCGGGGGTCCTCGGCGTCGGGAGCTACGCCGGGATCGATCGTCGGCGCAGGCGGCGGCCCGTGGGCCGCAGCAGCAGGGAGAGGGACGCCGCCGAGACGACCGCCGCTCCCACGAGGCTCACGAAGGCCGTGCCGGGGCCCAGCGCGCTGTGGGTGACGAAGTCCCCGAACAGGGCTCCCGCGACTCCCGTGGAGAACACCAGCGGGCGGGCCGGAAGACGGTGGGACAGGCGGCTGTTCGCGGCCCACGCCAGGGCCAGGCCGAGCAGGGCGGATCCAAGGACTTCCAGGAACATCACGGGGGGTCCCTCCCACGGCCGGCCGGTGCTTCACGGTCGTAGCCCGTCATACCCGTGACCTGCGGAATGCAATCCTCCTCTGTGGGGGACGTGTGGGCCGCACGGGGAGGACGGACACGACGCAGGGGCCCGGCGGACACGTGTCCGCCGGGCCCCTGCGTCGTGCTGTGGCTAGAGCGCGCTGAAGCCGACCTTGCGCACGGTCGGTTCGCCGAGCTCGACGTACGCGAGGCGGTCCGTCGGGACCAGGACCTTGCGGCCGCGCTCGTCCTCCAGGGACAGCACCTGCGACTTGCCCGACAGCGCGTCGGCGACGAGGCGTTCGACCTCTTCGGCGTTCAGACCGCTCTCCAGAACGATCTCGCGAGGCGCGTGCTGCACGCCGATCTTGACCTCCACGGCTATGTCCCTCCGACGGTCAGTGAAGTGCGCGACCTTACGCGCCGTACGCTGCACACATTAGCCCGGTGAGGGGACGTACACGCTGCGGGCGTGCACGCCAGGAGCGAACAGCGATCGGGAATGCGGCGCGACCGGCGCCCGCGGGCGCCGGTCCGGTCAGTGGTGGGAATCGATGCCGTGCAGCGGGAAACCGGCGATGCCCCGCCAGGCCAGCGAGGCCAGCAGCTGAACCGCCTGGTCGCGCGGGACGCTGCGGTCGCTGTGCAGCCAGGAGCGCGCCACCACCTGGGCGAGACCGCCGAGGCCGGAGGCCAGCAGCATCGACTCCGCGCGCGAGAGCCCGGTGTCCTCGGCGATCACGTCGCAGATCGCCTCGGCGCACTCCGTCGTCACCTTGTCGACGCGCTCGCGCACCGCGGGCTCGTTCGTCAGGTCGGACTCGAAGACCAGCCGGAAGGCACCGCCGTCGTCCTCGACGTACGCGAAGTAGGCGTCCATGGTCGCGCGGACGCGCTGCTTGTTGTCGGTGGTCGACGCCAGCGCGCCGCGTACCGCCTGGATCAGGGCGTCGCAGTGCTGGTCCAGCAGCGCCAGGTACAGGTCGAGCTTGCCCGGGAAGTGCTGGTAGAGAACGGGTTTGCTGACACCGGCGCGTTCGGCGATGTCGTCCATCGCGGCCGCGTGGTACCCCTGTGCGACGAAAACCTCCTGGGCGGCGCCCAGCAGCTGGTTCCGTCGGGCACGGCGCGGCAGGCGAGTGCCCCGCGGGCGTGCCGCCTCTGTCTGCTCGATAGCTGTCACGCCGCCTCCCAAAGTCGTCCACGTGCGGATCGCGCCGCCCGGCCATCGTACTTTTCGGTAACCGTGATGTGCGCGGTGCGAGCGCAGAATTTCACGTACCGGACGGCGGCGAAAGCCGCACCCGGAAATGCGCCGGGAAATACGGACTGAGCAGGTGGGCCCGCCGGAGACCGGTCGCGTCAGCGGTAGTCGTCCTCGTCGTGCGAGACCACGCGTGCCTGCTCGACCAGATCGGCCTCGTTCCCGCGGTCCGGGTCCACCGCGGTGAGCGGATCGTCGTCGGACGGTGCGAGGTCCGTGTGCTGCTCGGCTGCGTCGCCTTCCGGGGCCTCGACGTCGATCTCGGGGGCGTCCTCCGCCTCCAGATCGTCGAGCGCGTCGGGGTCGGTCGGGTCATAGGTCATGGTGGGGCTCCCTTCCTTCGAACGTCCCTGGCTGAGCAGGGGGCCACAAACGGGTGCCCTGTTTACGAGCGTAGGAGACACCGGATGCGGACGCTATGTCACGGGGGCCGTTCGCCTGCGCGTGTCCGGTGCCGTGCACCCGGGCCGCCGCACGGCACGCCCGGTCGATCTGTGACGGCGAACACACGAACCACTGTGTGATCGTCTCGTAACATTGGCCCATGTCTTCGACCGAGCTGCCGTCCGTACCGCCCACCAGCGTGCTCCCGAAGGCAAAGGCCGTCAGGGTCGCCGAGGGCGAGCGGCTGCGGTCGGTGGGACTGCCCGGCGTCACCCTGTCGATCCGTTCCCGGCCACCCGCGCGCGAGGGCCTGCCGCCCGCGCTGTACGTCCACGGACTCGGCGGTTCCTCGCAGAACTGGTCGGAGCTGATGGAGCGGCTCGAAGGCGTCGTGGACGGCGAGGCGGTCGACCTTCCGGGCTTCGGCAACTCTCCGCCGCCGGACGACGGCGACTACTCCGTCACCGGGCACGCGCGCGCGGTCATCCGTTATCTCGACGCGGCCGGCCGCGGCCCGGTCCACCTCTTCGGCAACTCGCTCGGCGGCGCGGTCTCCACCCGGATCGCCGCCGTCCGCCCCGACCTCGTCCGCACGCTCACCCTGGTCTCGCCGGCGCTGCCCGAGCTGCGGGTGCAGCGCACCGCCGTGCCGACGATCCTGATCGGCCTGCCCGGCATCGCCGGACTCCTCACCCGTGCGACCGGCAGGTGGACCGCCGAACAGCGCGTACGGGGCGTTCTGTCCCTCTGTTACGGCGATCCCGGACGGGTGACGCCCGAGGCGTTCGAGTACGCGGTGGAGGAGCTGGAGCGGCGGCTGCGGCTGCCGTACTTCTGGGACGCGATGGCGCGGTCCGCGCGCGGGATCGTCAACGCGTACACCCTGGGCGGCCAGCACGGGCTGTGGCGCCAGGCCGAGCGCGTCCTCGCCCCCACACTGCTGATCTACGGAGCCCGGGACCAGCTCGTCGGCTACCGCATGGCCCAGCGGGCCGCGCGCAGCTTCCGCAACTCCCGCCTGCTGTCCATGCCGGACGCCGGGCACGTGGCGATGATGGAGTACCCGGGGGTGGTGGCCGGGGCGTTCCGTGAACTCCTGGCGGACGCCGAGAGGTCCGGCGGCGGCACCGCCGCTGCGGGCACGGGGAGCTGAGGGAAGGGTGGGACGCCACAGCCGCCGCGGCCCGGCACCCAAGGACGATGCGGCGGACCCGGCCGGCGTGGGCGCGGTGCGTTCTCCCGACGGCACCCGGGCCGACGGCACTGCGGCCGACGGCACTTGGGCCGACGGCCCTGCGGTCGGCGGCACCCGGGCCGACGGCCCTGCGGTCGGCGGCACCCGGGCCGACGGCCCTGCGGTCGGCGGCACCCGGGCCGACGGCCCTGCGGTCGGCGGCACTGCGGCTCACGGCACCCCGGCAGCCGGTGTTCCCCGGGTCCGTGGCGGGCAGGCCGGGCAGCGGGAGGCGGGCGCAGGCCGGCCGGGCGGGGTGTCGATACCGCGACAGCGGCAGGGTTCGTTCGGCGGCCCCCGGCAGGACCACCTCGACGCCTTCGACGGGGACGTCGACGTCTTCACGCCCCGCCCCGGCATCGGCACCCGGCGTGCGGAAACGTATCCGCCGGTCCCCGGCCCGCGTACCTCACCGCTCGCCTCCGAGCCGTACGGCGACGAGGACCAGGCGGCGCCCACCGGTGAACCCGCGCAGCCCAAGGGCGGCAGGGGCCGAACCTTCACCGGCATCGCGGCCGCCGCCGTCACCACCGTGCTCGCGGTGATCGTCGCCGGGCAGGTCGCCGACGGCCGTGCCGGGGGCGTACGGGCCGGGTCGGGCGCCGACGCGCGGGCCACCGACGGAGCCGCTGCGCGCGGCGACGGCCGGACCACGCCGTCCGCGTCCGCCTCGCCGAGCCTGGCCACCCTGTCGTACGCGCAGGCGATGGACACCAAGTACCCGCTCAGCGCCGAGCTGGCCGGCTCCGGGAAGTTCACCGCCGTGCCCGGCGGCGCCAAGGCGCCCGGCACGGGCCGGAAGTACACCTACCGCGTCGACGTGGAGCAGGGACTGGGCCTGGACGGGCAACTGTTCGCCGACGCCGTGCAGAAGACGCTCAACGACGACCGCAGCTGGGCCCACGACGGCGCCCGCACCTTCGAACGCGTCTCCTCCGGCAGGCCCGACTTCGTGATCACGCTGGCCAGCCCCGGCACCACCGCCAAGTGGTGTGCCAAGTCGGGTCTGGACACGACCGAGGACAACGTGTCCTGCGACTCGGCGTCCACCCAGCGCGTGATGATCAACGCGTACAGGTGGGCCCAGGGCAGCAAGACGTACGGCGACGAGATCCACGCCTACCGGCAGATGCTGATCAACCACGAGGTGGGCCACCGGCTCGGCTACGGCCACGTGACGTGCGACAAGAACGGCGAGCCGGCGCCGGTCATGCAGCAGCAGACCAAGTTCCTCGACCACGACGGAATCCACTGTCTCCCCAACCCCTGGCCCTATCCCAGGAGTTGACAGGTGGCGCATACATCACATTGACATGCGCAGAAAGTTCCTCCATATTTTTGGGCATGTCGTCCCCCCACGCCTCTTCGCGCGCCGCCATCGAGCTGGCGCTCATCGGCGTGACCGCGCTCTGCGTGGCCGACATCCACTGTCGCTGACCGTCGCCCTCCGGTGTTCGTGTCGCGATTCTCCTTTTTCGCCGTGACCTGGGTCACGGCTCTTTCGACGACCTGACGCCCGGGCGGACGTCTGTTCACTTTCGTCTCACTCCTCGTCAATCTGTCTCACCAATTGAGACACGTCTTCCGAGAGGTCGTCATTCCGATGCGTCAACCGTCCGCCAGAGCGCGCCGTGCGGCCGTGGCAACCGTCAGCCTGGTCGTGGCAGCGGGTGCCGCCGCCTGCGGGCCGAAGGACAACGATGCCAAGGGCTCAGGTGGCGACTCCGCGCCGCACAAGGGCGGCACGCTGACCGTGCTGAACTCCGACCCCCAGTCGGACTTCGACCCGGCCCGCCTGTACACCTCCGGCGGCGGCAACGTCCCCTCCCTGGTGTTCCGCACGCTCACCACCCGCAACCGCGCGAACGGCGCCGCCGGCACCAAGGTCGTCCCCGACCTGGCCACCGACACCGGCCGTCCCAGCAAGGACGCGACCGTGTGGACGTACACCCTGAAGGCGGGCCTCAAGTACGAGGACGGCACCGCGATCACGTCCGCCGACATCAAGTACGGCATCGAGCGCTCCTTCGCCCCCGAACTCTCCGGCGGCGCGCCCTATCTGCGGGACTGGCTGGTCGGCGCGGCCGACTACCAGGGGCCGTACAAGGACAAGAAGGGGCTGTCGGCGATCGAGACGCCGGACAGCCGCACGATCGTCTTCCACCTGAACAAGCCCGAGGGCGAGTTCCCCTACCTGGCCACGCAGACGCAGTTCGCGCCCGTCCCGAAGGCCAAGGACACCGGCACGAAGTACGAGGAGCACCCGGTCTCCTCAGGCCCGTACAAGGTCGTCGAGAACGACAACGACGGCGAGCACCTGGTGCTGGAGCGGAACACGTACTGGTCGGCGTCCGTCGACGACCAGCGCAAGGCCTACCCGGACAAGATCGACGTCCGCTCCGGGCTCGACTCCTCCGTGATCAACCAGCGGCTGTCGGCGTCCCAGGGCGCGGACGCGGCGGCCGTCACCACGGACACCAACCTCGGCCCGGCCGAACTCGCCAAGGTGACCGGCGACAAGGAGCTGGCAGCGCGGGTCGGTACCGGCCACTTCGGCTACACGAACTACATCGCGTTCAACCCGAAGGTGAAGCCGTTCGACAACCCCAAGGTGCGACAGGCGATCTCCTACGCCGTCGACCGGTCCTCCGTGGTCAACGCCGCGGGCGGCAGCGCGCTGGCCGAACCCGCGACCACCTTCCTGCCGGACCAGAAGTCCTTCGGCTACACGCCGTACGACCTCTTCCCGGCCGGTGCCACCGGCAACGCGGCCAAGGCCAAGGAGCTGCTGAAGGAGGCGGGCTACCCGAACGGGCTCACGGTCACGCTCACCCACGACAACGCCCAGAACTTCAAGACCAGCCCCGAGATCGCGACCGCCGTCCAGGACGCCCTCAAGAAGGCCGGCATCACCGTCAAGCTCCAGGGCCTGGAGGACAACAACTACTCGGACACCGTCCACAGCGTGAAGACCGAGCCGGGCTTCTTCCTCTCCGCCTGGGGTGCCGACTGGCCCTCCGGTGGCCCCTTCCTCGCCCCGATCTTCGACGGCCGGCAGATCGTCAAGGACGGCGCCAACTTCAACTCCGGTCTGCTCAACGACGCATCGGTCAATGCCGAGATAGACGCGATCAACAAGTTGACCGACCTTGACGCCGCCGCCGAGCGGTGGGGCGCGCTGGACAAGAAGATCGGCGCACAGGCGCTGACCGTCCCGCTGTTCCACCCCGTCTACAAGCGGCTGGTCGGCAAGGACATCAGGAACGTCGTGATCAGCGACTGGACCGGTGTCCTGGACATCTCCCAGGTCGCGGTGAAGTAGCGACGTGAGCGAGGCACTTGTCGCTCCCCAGGCCCCCGAGGCACTCGCCTCGGGGGCTTCGGGGGCCCGTCGGTTCTGGCGGCGGCTGCGCGCGCAGCGGGCCGCCATGGTCGCGGCGGGGATCGTCGCGCTGCTCGTCCTGGTCGCGCTCGCCGCGCCGCTGCTCACCGCCCTGGAGGGCCAGGACCCCACCACCTACCACCCCGCCCTGGTGGACTCCGCGCGCGGGGGCGTGCCCATCGGCTCCCTCGGCGGCATCGGCGCCGACCACTGGCTCGGCGTCGAACCGGGGACCGGCCGGGACCTGTTCGCGCGGCTCGTCTACGGCGCACGGGTCTCCCTCGGCGTCGCCCTGGCGGCGACCACCGTGCAGGTCTTCCTCGGTGTCGTCGTCGGTGTCACGGCCGGACTCGGCAACCGATGGGTTGATCAACTGTTGAGCCGGGTCACCGACATCATCGTCGCCATGCCGTTGATCATCATGGCCCTGGCCCTGCTGGCCGTCGTGCCCAGCGGCTTCCCCAGGCCGGTCCTGGTCTCCCTCATCATCGGCTTCGTCGCCTGGGGCACCATCGGCAAGATCGCGCGCGCCGCGACGCTCTCCCTGAAGAACCTCGACTACGTGGCCGCCGCCCGGCTCAGCGGCTGGAGCACCTGGCGGATCGCCCGCCGGGAACTGCTGCCCGGCCTCGCCGCGCCCGTCATCACGTACGCCGCCCTCATGGTGCCGGCCAACATCGCCATCGAGGCCTCGCTGTCCTTCCTGGGCGTCGGAGTGAAGCCCCCGACCCCGTCCTGGGGCCAGATGCTCACCTCGGCCAACGTCTGGTACCAGGCGGCCCCGCAGTACCTGCTGCTGCCCGCGGGCGCCCTCTTCGTCACCGTGCTCGCGCTCACCGTGTTCGGCGACGGCGTCCGCACCGCCCTCGACCCGCGCTCGGCCTCCCGGCTGCGCGTCGGAACCGGCCGCAAGCGGGAGACGAAGGCGGACGCCGGGCCGCGGACGGCACAGCCGGACGCCGCGAAGGAGGGCCGGTCATGAACGGCTTCGCCGGATTCGCGCTGCGCCGCGCGGTGGGCGCGGTCATCACCCTGCTGGCCATCTCGGTCATCGTCTACGTCGTCTTCTACGTCACCCCCGGCAACGTCGCCCAGATCACCTGCGGCCCCCGCTGCTCGCCGGAACAGGTGCACCAGGTCGCCCAGCAACTCCGGCTCGACGACCCGTTGTACGTGCGCTACTGGCACTTCCTGCAGGGCATCGTCGCCGGTCAGGACTACTCCACCGGCACCTCCGTCGCACACTGCGCGGCCCCCTGCCTCGGGCTCTCCTACCAGAGCGACCAGCAGGTCATGCAGATCATCCTCACCAAGCTGCCGGTCAGCCTGTCGCTGGTGATCGGTGCGATGGTGCTCTGGCTGCTGCTGGGCGTCGGCACCGGCATCCTCTCCGTCTGGCGGCGCGGCCGGTTCACCGAGCGCGCCCTCACCGGCCTCACCCTGGCCGGAATCTCCACGCCGGTCTTCGTCATCGGCCTGGTCCTGATGATCGTGGTCTGCGGGCAGCTGGAGCTGCTGCCGTTCCCGGAGTACGTCTCCTTCTCCGACGACCCCGAGCAGTGGGCCTGGAACCTGCTGCTGCCCTGGGTGACCCTCGCGGTCGCCGAAGCGGCCTACTTCGCCCGGCTGACCCGGGCGTCGATGCTGGAGACCCTCGCCGAGGACCACATCCGCACCTTCCGCGCCTACGGCGTCGGCGAGCGGGCCATAGTCGGCCGGCACGCGCTGCGCGGCGCGCTCGCGCCGATCATCGCCCTGAACGCCAACGACGTCGGCAGCGCGGTCGGCGGAGCCGTGCTCATCGAGACCCTCTTCGGTCTCCCCGGCATCGGCCAGGAACTGGTCCACGCCGTCACCGTGGTCGACCTGCCCGTGGTCGTCGGCATGGTTCTGGTCATCGGTTTCTTCGTGGTCCTCGCCAACGCCGTCGCGGACGTGCTGTACGCGCTGGCCGACCGACGGGTGGTACTGACGTGAGTCTGGTCCGAGTCACTGATCTGACCGTGGAGTTCGGCGACCTGCGGGCCGTGGACGGGCTCTCGTTCACCCTGGCGCCGGGCGCCGCCCTCGCGCTGGTCGGGGAGTCCGGCTCCGGCAAGTCCACGGTCGCCTCGGCCCTGCTCGGCCTGCACCACGGCACGGGCGCGCGGGTCGGCGGCTCGATCGAGGTCGCCGGTGTCGACGTGCAGGCCGCCTCCGACGACGAACTGCGGCGACTGCGCGGCGCGAAGGCGGCGATGGTCTTCCAGGACCCGCTGTCCTCCCTGGACCCGTACTACGCGACAGGCGACCAGATCGCCGAGGTGTACCGCGTGCACGCGCGCGTGTCACGGCGAGCCGCACGCGCGCGTGCCGTGGAGGTGCTCGACCGGGTCGGCATTCCGGACGCCCCGCGCCGGTCCCGGTCCCGCCCGCACGAGTTCAGCGGCGGCATGCGCCAGCGCGCGCTGATCGCCATGGCGCTCGCCTGCGAACCCGACCTGCTGATCGCCGACGAGCCGACCACGGCTCTCGACGTGACCGTCCAGGCCCAGATCCTCGACCTGCTGCACACGTTGCGCGAGGAGACCGGCATGGGCCTGCTGCTCGTCACGCACGACGTGGGCGTCGCCGCCGAGAGCGTCGACCAGGTGCTCGTCATGCGGCACGGCCGGGCGGTGGAACAGGGCCCGGTCACCGGCGTGCTCGGGGCCCCCACCCAGCCGTACACGCGTGAACTTCTGTCCGCCGTCCCGCGGGTGGACGCGGCGCGTACGCCCTCTGAGGCGTCCGACGAGGTGGTCCTGGAGGCGACGGGTCTGCGACGCGAGTTCGGGCGCGGCAAGCGGGCGTTCACGGCCGTGGACGACGTGTCGCTGACCGTCCGCCGGGGCGAGACCCTCGGCGTCGTCGGCGAGAGCGGCAGTGGCAAGACGACGCTCGGCCGGATGCTGGTCGGACTGCTGGAGCCGACGGCGGGCGAGGTCCGCTACGACGGGCACGCGCGCGTGGGCGTCGACCCGGCCCTCCAGATGGTCTTCCAGGACCCGGTCTCCTCGCTCAATCCCCGCCGCAGCGTGGGCGAGTCGATAGCCGACCCGCTCCGCGCCCGCGGCGACAGGGACGAGGGGCGCATCCGGAAGCGCGTGGTCGAACTGCTGGAGCGCGTAGGGCTCGAAGGGGCGCACTACGACCGCTACCCGCACGAGTTCAGCGGTGGCCAGCGCCAGCGCGTGGGCATCGCGCGGGCGCTCGCGGCCGACCCGCGTGTCATCGTCTGCGACGAGCCGGTCTCCGCGCTGGACGTCACCACCCAGGCCCAGGTCGTCGCCCTGCTCGGCGAACTCCAGCGCGAACTCGGGCTGGCGCTCGTCTTCGTCGCCCACGACCTCGCCGTCGTCCGCCAGGTCAGCGACCGGGTCGCGGTGATGCGCCGCGGCCGGATCGTGGAGACCGGGCCCGCCGACGAGGTGTACGACAGCCCCAGGGACCCGTACACCCGCCAACTCCTGGCCGCCGTACCCGCCCTCGACCCCGAGGCCGCGGCCCGGCGCCGGGCCGCCCGCCGGGAACTGGCGTCGGCGTGACGTTTCCGCTGTTCCCCGGGGCGCGGTGAGGTGACGTCGCGCTGTCGAACGATCTCTTAGCGCGACAGAACGCGGTCCGCACGCGAAAGTTACGACCGTTCACCCCTTTTGGTGGCGCGATGGACAACCGTCCGTCGCGCCACCGCCTTGTCCGCATACGTTCGTCCCGCTGCGAGCCGTCGACGCGTAGGCGGCTCCCCACACGGGAGATCGATCGGGGGTGCACACGTGCGCATCGGACTGGTTACGGAGGGTGGTTATCCGTATGTGGGCGGTGACGCCGGACTCTGGTGCGACCGGCTCGTGCGCGGGCTCGGGCAGCACGAGTTCGATGTCTACGCCCTCACCCGCAGCCGCCGCCAGGAGGACGAGGGCCGTCTCGAGCTGCCGCCGCACGTCAGCCGGGTGCGTACGGCTCCCCTGTGGACCGCCGAGAAGGACGGCAGGGCGTACGGCAGGCGCGCACGCCGACGCTTCGCCGAGAGCTACGGGGAACTCGCGGAGGTACTGAGCGCCGGGCCCGCCGGCGTGCGGGGCGCGGATCCCCCGGCGGGCCTGGGCGGCGCCGGACGCGAGGATGACTCGGACACCGCGCCCGGTCATCTGGCGGACCGTTTCGGCAGCGCGCTCTACGGGCTCGCCGAACTCGCCCGCGACGAGGGCGGACTGGCCGGCGCTCTCCGCTCCGACACCGCCGTACGCGCGCTGGAGCACGCCTGCCGTACCCGCGGCGCGCACAGTCTCGCGCGTGAGGCACGGGTGCCCGACCTGCTCACCGTCGCCGCACACCTCGAACGCGCCCTGCGCCCCCTCTCCCTCGACTGGTACGGCGACGACGGTCTGGGCGCGGCCGACCTCTGCCACGCCACCGCCGCCGGTCCCGCCGCCCTGCCCGGCCTGCTCGCCGGGCACTTCTCGGACGTCCCGCTGCTGGTCACCGAGTACGGCGTGCACCTGCGCTCGCACTACCTGGCCGTCGGCCCGGACGCCGTCACCCCGGCCGTGCGCACCCTGCTCGCCGCCTTCCACGGCCGGTTCGCCGCCGAGGTCTACGACCGCGCGGCGATCATCACCCCCGGCAACGCGCACGCCCGACGCTGGCAGGAGCGCTGCGGCGCCGACCGGTCCCGGATCCGTACCGTCCACCCCGGCATGGAGGCAGCCCGGTTCACCGAGGTCGGCGAGGCACCCGACCGCGCCGACCCGGGCACGCTCGCATGGGTCGGCCGTATCGAACCGTCCAAGGACCTGGTGTCGCTGCTGCACGCCTTCGCGGAGGTCCGCAAGGAGGAACCCACAGCGCGACTGCGGGTGCTGGGCGCCCCCGTGGGGTCGGAAGGCGCGACCTACCTCGGCCACTGCCGGGCGCTCGCCGCCCAGCTCTTCCCCGACGAGGCCGAGGGCGTGCACGCCGTCGGCGACAACCCGGTCTCCTTCGAGGAGATCGGCGGCCCCGAGGCGCCCACCCTCGCCGACGCCTACGCGTCCGGCGCGGTCGTCGTTCTCTCCAGCGTGGTCGAGGGCTTCCCGGCCGGGCTCGTCGAGGCGATGCTCTGCGGCCGCCCGACCGTCTCCACGGACGTGGGCGCCGTGGTCGAGGTCATCGGCGGCACCGGTCTCGTCGTACCACCGCGCAATCCGCGGGCGCTCGCGGAGGCGTGCGTGGCGCTGCTGCGCGACCCCGTGCGCCGTGAGCGCCTCGGAGCCGCCGCGCGCGCCCGGGCACTCGAACTGTTCACCGTCGAGCAGAACATCGCGGCGTTCCACACCCTCTACCTGGAGATCGTCTCGCACTGCCCGGTCCGCCGGGTCGTCCTCGACGAGGCGGGGAAGCCGCTGCCGTTCGCCGTCCCGGCCGAGGCCCATGTGCCCGGCCGCTGGACCCGCCCCACGGCCCGTGGCGTCCACCGGGGCGGCCCCGGCCGGACACCGGGCACCACGCCGGGGCCCGTCCCGGCACCGGCCACCGCGTCGGCGGCGACCGAGGGGGCGCTGTGAACGGCGGCGAGGGCGGCGCGCCGAGCGGTGGTCCGGGCGAGCTCGACCGGCCAGGACGGCCGAGCCGGGCCGACGCGTGGGACACACGGTCGGGGGAGTGGCTCCTGGGCGCCGCCGACGGCGCCGCCGCCCCGCCCGGGAGCGGACTGCCGGAACCGACCGCGGGTGCCAGGGACGCCCGGGACACCGCGGGCGGCCGCGGCGCCACCCCACGGCGGGGCGCCGTCGACCCCGTGAAGACACTGCTGCACCGGCACCGCGCACTCTGCGAGCGGGCCGTCGACCCGCTGGAGATCGCCGCCGGTCTCGAAGCGCACGGGGTCACCGACCGGGCCGCCGCCCGCTTCCGGCACCGTGACGTCTTCTCGCTCGCCGAGGAGCTCTACGCCCGCGTGCCCCGCGGCGAGGACCACCGTCCGCGCCCCGAACCGGCGCCCGCGCCCCGCGTACGCGCCGACTGGGCGCTGCTCACGCTCCTCCCGGGCACCGTCGGCGCCGCGGCCGTGACCGGGGTGCGGCTCACCGAGGGCCGTCCGCGTCTCCTGGTGGCAGCCGCCGGTGTCCTCGCCGTCGCCCTGGCCGTCCACCTCGCCCTGCGACGCGGCCCCCTGGCGGTGCTGTCCCGTACGCCCGCCCGGCCCACCGCCACCGGCACGCGCGCGTGGACCTGCTGGCTCCTCGGTTACGCCCTGCTCGGCAACGGCCTGCTGCGCGCCGTCCTGGACGGCGGCCCCGACGGCCCGCCGACCGGCGCCGCGCACGGCCCCTGGCCGGTCACCGCCGCACCCGCCCTCGCGCTCACCCTGGCCACCGCCCCGGCGGCCTGGAGCACCCACCTCTTCACCACCGGCGCCCACCGCCGCCTCACCCGCAGCCGTGGCCTGGACGAGTTCACGGCGGCCGTGCAGCCCCTGCTGCTCGGCACGTTCGCCCTCTTCCTGGGCGCCCTCACCGCCCTGCTCGCGCTGTGCGGCACCGCCCTGGGCGAACCCGCCGGCTACCCGGAGGCGCTCACCCTCGGCGCCCTCCTGCTGGCCGCCCGCCTCCTGACCGTCCACGACGCCGCACGGGAAGCCCGCCGCGCGCTTGCCGCCGCCGCCGTCACGGAAGCGGCGGCCATGGCCCTGGTCCTCCTCGGCAGGCTGCCCGGCTGCGCCGTCCTGGCAGCCCCCGTCGACGCCCTGGCCGACGCCTGGGGCCCGGGCGGCGTCCAGGCCCTCGGCTGTGCCGCCGCAGCCCTCGCGCTGCTGTTCACGGCCACGCGCACCCTCACCCGGGCCTCGGCCCACGCGCCGACGGGAGACCCCGAGTGAGCCACCTCTTCCCGGGCCACGCCGCGCCGTCCCGGCGGCCGGCGCCCGGCGCCTCACCCGAGGCAACCGCACCCCCAGAAGGAGACCACCAGATGACCATCTCCCGACCCGGACCCGGAGCGTCCGGAACCACCGGAGTCGCCGGAGCGCACACCCCGGGAGCCGCACGATGAGGGTTCTGCTGATCGGAGCCAACGGATACCTCGGCCGCTTCGTCGCCGACCGGCTGCTCGCCGACCCGGCCGTCCAGCTCACCGCGCTGGGCCGCGGCGACGACGCCGACGTCCGGTTCGACCTCGCCACCGGCAGCCCCGGCGCCCTCACCCGCTTCCTCGACGCCGTCCACCCGGGCGTCGTCGTGAACTGCGCGGGCGCCACCCGCGGCGGCGCCCGGGAACTCACCCGGCACAACACCGTCGCCGTCGCCACCGTCTGCGAGGCCCTGCGCCGCAGCGGCTGCGGCGCCCGCCTGGTGCAGATCGGGTGCAGCGCCGAGTACGGCCCGAGCCAGCCTGGCTCCTCCACGGCCGAGGACGCCGTGCCCCGCCCCGGCGGCCCGTACGGCGTCAGCAAGCTCGCCGCCACCGAACTGGTCCTCGGCTCCGGACTCGACGCGGTCGTCCTGCGCGTCTTCTCGCCCGCCGGACCCGGCACCCCGGCCGGCTCCCCGCTCGGCCGGCTCGCCGAGGCGATGCGCCGCGCCATGCAGTCCGGCGACGGCGAACTCAAACTCGGTGGCCTCGGCGCCCAGCGCGACTTCGTCGACGTCCGTGACGTCGCCCGCGCCGTCCACGCGGCCTCGCTCTCCGCGGCCCAGGGCGTCATCAACATCGGCTCCGGCCGCGCCGTCCGGCTCCGCGACGCCGCCGGTGTCCTCGCCCGGGTCGCCGGATACGGCGGCGCCCTGCACGAACTCGACGGTCCCCCCGGCCCGCTGCGCGGCGCCATCGGGCACCCCCGCATGGACCCCGACAACGCCGCCCCGGTCGCGTACCCGTACCCGGACGGCTGCGGCAGCTGGCAGCAGGCAGACGTCCGCTGCGCCCGCGACCGGCTCGGCTGGCGGCCCCGCATCAACCTGGAGGAATCTCTCGCGGACATCTGGATGGAGGCGGCGTGCCGCATCTGACCAGCACGCGGGCGGGCGCCGCGACCACCGGCGTCCGCACCGCGGTCGGCATCCCCGGCTACGCCCATCCCCTCCTCGTGCCCGCCCAGTGGGCGGAGCTGACCCGCCCCGGCACACCCCTGCACTGGGTCGTCCTCGACGTGGCGAACGGCCCCGGCAGCCGTCCCGACCCGCACTGCCTGGAAGCGACCGGCCGGCTCCGCAACGCGGGCGTCCGCGTCCTCGGCCACCTGGACGCCACCTACGGCGCCCGTCCCCGTGGCGACCTGATCACCGACGCCCACCGCTTCCACGACTGGTACCACGTCGACGGCTTCCTGCTGGACCGCTGTCCCGCCGAGCGCGCCGCGCTCCCCGAGGTCCGCCGCGCCGTCGCCGCGCTCCGGGACGTCGGCGACGGCCCCCACATCGTCCTCGGCCACGGCACCCACCCCCACCCGGGCTACGCGGAGAACGCCGACCAGCTCGTGACCTTCGCCGGTCCCTGGAGCGACTACCGCTGGTCGCAGGTGGCCGAGTGGACCGCGGACTACCCGCCCGACCGCTTCTGCCACTTCGTCCACGGTGTACCCCTCGGCCACCTGGACGAGGCGCTGCGCATCGCCCGCTGGCAGGGCGCCGCCACGATCTACATCACCGACCGGACCGACCGCGGCGGGCGGGCGGATCCCTGGGAGGCGATGCCCGGTTACTGGGACGAGATCGTCTCGCGGATCGGAACAGGTGTCTCGGAATGAAGAAGCCCGTGGCAGTGTTACAAGGAGAACAACCGTAGTGATTGACCGATCAACGGAGTCCCCGTGTCGCTGCCACCCCTGGTTGAGCCAGCTTCTGAGCTCACCGTAGACGAGGTCCGCAGGTACTCCCGCCACCTGATCATCCCGGACGTCGGGATGGACGGGCAGAAGCGGCTGAAGAACGCCAAGGTGCTCTGTGTGGGCGCCGGCGGCCTGGGCTCGCCGGCGCTGATGTACCTGGCCGCCGCGGGCGTCGGCACCCTCGGCATCGTGGAGTTCGACGAGGTCGACGAGTCGAACCTGCAGCGTCAGATCATCCACAGCCAGTCCGACATCGGTCGTTCCAAGGCCGAGTCCGCCCGTGACTCCGTCCTCGGCATCAACCCGTACGTGAACGTGATCCTTCACGAAGAGCGGCTCGAGGCCGAGAACGTGATGGAGATCTTCAGCCAGTACGACCTGATCGTCGACGGCACGGACAACTTCGCGACCCGCTACCTGGTCAACGACGCCTGCGTGCTGCTGAACAAGCCGTACGTGTGGGGCTCGATCTACCGCTTCGACGGCCAGGCCTCGGTCTTCTGGTCCGAGTACGGCCCCTGCTACCGCTGCCTCTACCCGGAGCCGCCGCCGCCGGGCATGGTCCCCTCCTGCGCCGAGGGCGGCGTTCTGGGCGTGCTGTGCGCGTCCATCGGCTCCATCCAGGTCACCGAGGCCATCAAGGTTCTCACCGGCACCGGTGAGCCCCTCGTCGGCCGTCTGATGATCTACGACGCCCTGGAGATGCAGTACCGCCAGGTCAAGGTCCGCAAGGACCCGGACTGCGCGGTCTGCGGCGAGAACCCGACCGTCACCGAGCTCATCGACTACGAGGCCTTCTGCGGCGTCGTCTCCGAGGAGGCCCAGCAGGCGGCCGCCGGCTCGACGATCACTCCCAAGCAGCTCAAGGAGTGGATCGACGACGGCGAGAACATCGAGATCATCGACGTCCGCGAGCCGAACGAGTACGAGATCGTCTCCATCCCGGGCGCCAAGCTGATCCCGAAGAACGAGTTCC
Source organism: Streptomyces sp. NPDC006655 (assembly GCF_040703965.1). Taxonomy (NCBI): domain Bacteria; kingdom Bacillati; phylum Actinomycetota; class Actinomycetes; order Kitasatosporales; family Streptomycetaceae; genus Streptomyces; species Streptomyces sp. NPDC006655. Next base: position 82,902 of record NZ_JBEYJU010000002.1, read on the forward strand.
TCATGGGCACCGCCCTGGAGAGCCTGCCGCAGGACAAGAAGATCGTCCTGCACTGCAAGACGGGCGTCCGCAGTGCGGAGGTCCTCGCGGTTCTGAAGTCCGCGGGCTTCTCCGACGCCGTCCACGTGGGCGGCGGCGTGATCGGCTGGGTCAACCAGATCGAGCCGGCGAAGCCCGTCTACTGAGCACGGACTCCGCGACGGGCGGGGGCTTCGGGCACGGCAGACGCCCGGAGCCCCCGCCTTCGTCATGAGCAGACCGTGCCGTCCTTCGGGACCGTGCCGGCCACGAGATAGGCATTCACCGCCGAGTCCACGCAGTCGCTGCCACTGCCGTAGGCGCCGTGGCCCTCGCGGATAACCCCTTGACCTGCGGTTTCGCAGCGTCTCTGCAAGGATCGCGGGGCTATCCCGACATGCGGCCGCGCCGGGTGGGCGCGATCAGCCACGGCGGCGCCGCGGCCGTCTCACGCGCACACGGCCCCCGCCTTCGGCACCGTCCCCTCCAGCAGATAACCGTTCACCGCCGACTGGACGCACCGGTTCTTGCTGTCGTACGCCCCGTGTCCCTGCCCCTTGTACGTCAGCTCGACCCCGACCCCCTTGCCGAGCGCCTCGACCATCTTCTTCGCACCCTCGTAGGGCGTGGCCGGATCCCCGGTGTTGCCCACGACCAGGATCGGCGCCGACCCGGGCGCGCTCACGTCGGGGTGGTCGGCGGCGCCCGGCACCGCCCAGTCGGTGCAGCTGATCATGCCCCAGGCGAGGTAGTCGCCGAACAGCGGGGAGGCGGCCCGGAACTCGGGCAGCTTCTGCTGGACGTAGTCGGCGGTGTACCGGGGCTTCTCGTCGGCGCAGTTGATGGCGATGTTCGCCGCCGTGATGTTGCTGTACTCGCCGTTCTCGCTCCGGCCGTTCATCGAGTCGGACAGCAGCATCAGGACCTTCCCGTCACCGTCGTAGGCCTCCTCCAGCCCCTCGGTGAGGTACTCCCAGAAGTCCTTCGAGTACAGGGACTGGGCGATGCCGTTGGTGGCGGCGGTCTGGGTCAGCATGCGGGGGAGGATGCCGGGGATCGGTTTGCGGTCGAGGTCGGTGAGGAGTCTGGCGATACGGTTCTTCACGTCCTGCGGGGTGTCGCCGATCGGGCACGGCGTCTTCTTCGAGGTGCAGTCCTCGGCGAAGTTGTCGAGCGCGAGCTGGAAGCCCTTGGCCTGCCCGAGCGAGCTCTGTTCCGGGTTCTGGGTGGGGTCGACGACGGCGTCCAGAACGGCGCGGCCGACGTGCTTCGGGAACAGGTGGGCGTAGACGCCGCCGAGTTCCGTGCCGTACGAGATGCCGAAGTAGTGCAGCTGCCTGTCGCCCAGGACCTGGCGCATGAGGTCCATGTCGCGGGCGGCGTCGGTGGTGCGCACGTGCGGCAGGACGGCTTTGGAGTTCTTCTCGCAGGCGGCGTTGAACTGCTGGGTCCGCTTGATCAGTTGGGTGCGTTCGGCGCTGGTGTCGGGCGTCGCGTCCTGCTGGAAGTAGTCGTCGAGCTGGGCGTCGTTCTCGCACTCGACGGGGTCGCTGCGGCCGACTCCGCGCGGGTCGAAGCTGACGAGGTCGTAGCGGGTGCGCAGGGCCGCGTAGTCCTCGCCGAACGCCGGCAGGGTGGTCACACCGCTGCCGCCCGGCCCGCCGAAGTTGAAGATCAGGGAGCCGATCCGGCTGCTCGGGTTGCCGCTGGCCCTGGCCCGGATCAGCGCGAGCCCGATGGTGCCGCCCTTCGGCTTCGACCAGTCCAGCGGCGCCTTCATGGTGGCGCACTGCCAGGTGGCGCCGCCCGGCAGCGGAGACGGCGCGCCGCCGCCGCCCTCGGCCTCGTCGGGGGCCGGGCACGCCTTCCAGTCCAGCTTCTGTGCCGTCAGGTCCCCGTCCCCGGATCCGCCGCCGCTGCACCCGGTCGGCACGAAGGCCAGCACCAGGGCGGTGGTCAGGGCGGCGAGACGGATCCGGCTGGGCTTCGGCATACCTCCATCCTGGGGTCGCACTCGACCACGCGCGCGGGGCGCGAGCCGTACGAGGTACGACGCGCGCGGTGCTAGCCGTACCAGGCGGGCCCCTAGAGCGCGCCCTTGCGGGTGAGGTGGTTGAAGGCCAGCCAGCCCGGCAGGACCGGCAGCCACAGCGTCAGCAACCGGTACAGCAGGACGGCGGGGGCCGCGACCTCCTTGGGGAGGCCGACGGCGATCAGGCCGACGGTCAGCGTCGCCTCGACCGCGCCGACGCCGCCCGGGGTGGGTGCCGCGGAACCGAGCGCGTTCCCGGCGAGGAAGACGACGGCGACGCTGGCGATGCTCAGTGAGGTCGACTGGTCGCCGAACGCCCGGATGGAGGCGTCCAGGCACATCACGAAGCAGGCGGTCAGCAACAGCATGCCGCCGATGCCGGTGACGAGCTTCTGCGGCCGCTGGAGCACGTCCAGCATGCGCGGCACGACGCCCGCGAAGAGCGACCGCACGCGCGTGACGACGAATTTCCGCATGAAGGGCACCGAGGTCACCACGAGGACCAGGACCGCGACCGTCAGCAGGCCCGCGATGACCGTGCGGGACGGTGACAGGGAGGGGGTCTTCTCGGTGCCGGTCAGATAGCCGAAGGACAGCAGCATCAGGATGTGGCAGCCGAGTCCGAACAGCTGGGAGGCGCCCACGCTCGCCACCGCGCCCCCGGGGCGCACGCCGGCCCGCTGCAGGAAGCGGGTGTTGAGGGCGACACCGCCGACGGCGGCGGGGGCCACGATCTTCACGAAGGAACCGGCGACCTGCGCCGCCACGGCCCGTACGAACGGCACCCGCTCGGGCACGAACCCGAGCAGGGCCATGGCGGCGGCGACGTAGCTGAGCGCGGAGAACGCCACCGCGGCGATCACCCAGCCCCACTGGGCCTGCGCGAACAGCGTGTTGAACTCGATGTGGGTGAGCTGCGTGAGCAGGTAGTACGCGCCGATCGCACCGGCCATGAAGCTGATCAGGGTGCGCGGCCGCACCCGCTCCAGGCGGGCGGGTTCGACCGGTGCCTGCGGCCTGATCAGCAGCACCTGGTGCCGGATCTGGGTGAGCAGGTCCTCCTCGCGGGCCTCCTCCAGCGCGTCGTCCAGCGCCCGCTTCTCGGCCCGCTGCTCGGCGCGGACCGTCTTCTTGTCGGGCTTCTCGGCCTCGTCCGCGCGGGCCTGCTTGGCCTGCCGGGACGCCTCCAGGACCGCGTCGCGCTCCCGCTGGGCGCGCTCCCTGGCCAGTCGGCGCAGCGTCGCGCGCGTGGAGCGGGTGAGCGCGATGGGCTGGAGCATCGGCAGACAGTCGGCCACGGCGTCGGGCCCGAGGACGCCGACCGCCGAGGCCACCGCCCGTTCGGCGCCGACCCGCAGGCCGAGTGTGGTGACCAGCTGGGCGACGTCCATGCGCAGCAACAGTTCACCGGCCGCGATCTCGCCGCCGCGCAGGTCGGTGAGGATCACCCTGCCGGAACGATCCACCAGGATGGCGTCACCCGCGAGCCTGCGGTGCGCGATCCGGCGCGACTGCAGGGCCTGCACCTGATGCCAGGTGTTGCGCAGCAGTTCGTCGGTGATCTCCTCGTCGGCCAGCGAGTCGAGGCTACGACCACCGGTGTGCTCGTAGACCAGCATCACGGCGTCGGGGCCGAGTTCCGAGGTGGCGATCAGCTTCGGGGCGTTGGCACCGGCCGCGATCGCCGCGTACGCCAGCAGCGCCTCCTGCTCCAGGGCCTGGCGCAGCGACTGAAGGCTGGAGCGGGTGGCGAAGCCGCGCAGCGTGAGGTTGCGCCACGCGCGGTAGAAGAAGCCCTGGGCCTGCTGTTCCCGGTCGACGACGGTGACGTCCAGCGGCGGGCCGTCCTCCAGGGTGACGAAGTAGCGCCTGCCCCGGTCGCCGTTCTCGGACTCCAGGACCTCCTCGCGGGCCGCGCCGACCGGGTGGAATCCGACGTGCCGCAGGCCCGCCAGCAGGGTCCGTCCGGTGGGGCGGACGTTGGGCGAGCCGACCGCGTACAGCGTGCCGTAGGCGACGGTCCAGCCGATCAGCACCGTGAGGATGATCGAGAACGGTGTGGTGTAGCCGGTGACCAGCATGGAGAACGCGTCGAGCAGCAGCACGATCCACAGGACCGAGCGCCATCTCGGCCGCCGGGACATGCCGACGGCCGTCATGTAGGCGATGACGGGCGCGAGGTAGCCGTGCACCGGGTCGGTCAGCGCGTGGAGGTCACCGGGGGAGGGCTGGGTGAGCGCCTCCTGGATCGAGCCTGGAGCGGCCCTGGCGACCCACAGGTCCGTGGCGAGTGTCACTCCGTGGGCGAGGACCGCCGCGAGCACGCCGTCGGCGATCCGCAGCCCGTCCCGCTTGATCAGCCGCTCGATCGCGAACGCGACCGGCACCAGGAGGATCGCGATGCTGGAGGCCAGCCCCGCGAACCTGATCAGCAGGTCCGGCGCCTGGCCGGTGCCCTTGTTGATGTCCTGTTCGAGCCCGGAGGTGGTGCCGTGCGCGAAGGCGGCGATGCCGAGCAGCACGACGACGGCCAGCACCCCGACCATGAGACGCATGAGGTCGGAAGGGCGGTGCACGCGCGCGGGGAGCAGCGGTTCGTCGCCCTCCACCTCGTCGGCGTGTGTCTCGTCGGGCACGTGTTCCGCCTCGCCGGCGTCGGTGTCGGCGACCGTCTCCGGGCGCGCGGGGGCGGGTTCCCCGGAGTCCGGGCGCGCGCCGGCGTCAGGGGTGCCCGCCGCGCCGTCGGGGTGCACGCCCTGCTGCTTGGTCGTCTCTTCTTGATCTCGTATCACCAGTCACCGCCCGCACGATGGTGGCATGCCCCACCGACACACGACGGCATCAGGGTGCAGATGCGGGGGCGCACAGTCTGCCGCAGGCGCCGCCGCGGGGCGAGGCGGAGCCCGACCGCGGACCGCGCCGGTTGTCGGTGGGGTGCGGCAGGATGGGGCGAATGAGCGAGCAGAGCCATCCCGAGGCCACCCGAGAGGGGTACGCGGACGAGCTGCCCGAGTACGCCGAGCGGGTCCTGGAGGTCGCCGAGCGGATCCCGCCCGGGCACGTGATGACGTACGGCGACGTCGCGGAGTGGCTGGAGGAGGGAGGCCCGCGTCAGGTGGGGCGGGTGATGTCCCTCTACGGCAGCGCCGTCCCGTGGTGGCGCGTGGTGCGCTCCGACGGGGTCCTGCTGCCCGGGCACGAGCTGAGCGCACTGGACCACTACCGCGCTGAGGGCACTCCGCTGAGGGCGGCGAGCAGGGCCGCGGAGGGCCATCTGCCGCGGCTGGACATGAGGCGGGCGCGGTGGGACGGCGGCGTGGACACAGGGGCTCACACCTGACAGCTTCCGCCATCCGGGGTCCCCGTGGGGAGCCCGTGGCCCGTACGAGGGACATCGGGGACGTCCGTGGCATGACGTACGTTCGTGGGGTGCGAGGTGCGTGTGCCGCGGGCGACGCCCGGGGCGGACGGGGCTGCCGGGAAGAATCGGAAGCCCTGCTTCCGTCCGGTGCGCCGGCGTAGCGTCGGCTGCGCGTGTCCCGCTCACCCCGCGCCCACCACCGCGCCCGCGCGACCACGAGCCAACCAGCACACCCACCAGGACCGGCGAACCACGTGAGCTCCTCTTCCTCCACCAGGCGCCTGCCGCACCCCCAGGTGCGCCAGGGGAGCCGTGGCGCTTACCGACTGGTCCGTACCCCGCCGGCCGACGTGCACCCCCCTCATCTGGACGCCGCACAGCGCGCCGTGGTTGACCATGAATCCGGCCCATTGCTCGTCCTCGCCGGCCCCGGTACCGGAAAGACCACCACCCTGGTGGAGTCCGTCGCCGCGCGGATCGCCCGCGGCGCGGATCCCGAGCGGATCCTGGTCCTGACGTTCAGCCGCAAGGCCGCCGTCGAACTGCGCGACCGCATGGCCCTGCGGGTGGGCGCGGCCCGTGCGCCCCGGGCGACCACCTTCCACTCGTACTGCTACGCCCTGGTCCGCGCCCACCAGGACAGCGGCCTGTTCGTGAACCCGCTGCGGCTGCTGTCCGGCCCCGAACAGGACGTCACCGTCCGCGAGCTGCTGGCCGGCGAGGCCGAGCTGGAGCGGCTCGGCCTCGACCCCGTGCGCTGGCCGGACGAACTGCGCGCCTGCCTGACCACCCGGGGCTTCGCCGACGAGGTCCGCGCGGTCCTCGCCCGCAGCCGCGAACTGGGACTGGATCCGGCCGCCCTGGACGCCTTCGCCCGCCGCATCGGCCGCCCCGACTGGCGGGCCGCGGCCGCCTTCCTCGCCGAGTACCTCGACGTCCTCGACCTCCAGGGCGTCCTCGACTACGCGGAACTCGTCCACCGGGCGGTGCTGCTCGCCCACCGCCCGGAGGTGGCCCTGGACCTCGCCGGCCGCTACGACGCCGTGTACGTCGACGAGTACCAGGACACCGATCCGGCCCAGGTGCGCCTGCTGCGGGCTCTGGCCGGCGGCGGACGCACCCTCGTCGCGTTCGGCGACCCGGACCAGTCGATCTACACGTTCCGGGGCGCCGACGTGAACGGCATCCTGGAGTTTCCGCACACCTTCACGCGCGTGGACGGCCGCCCCGCGCCGACGGAGGTGCTGCGGACGTCCCGCAGGGCCGGCGCCGGCCTGCTGGCCGCCACCCGGCTGCTCACCCGGCGGATGCCGCTCACCCGGCTGCCCGCCGACAAGGTGCGCGCCCACCGCGAACTCGCCCCCGCGCGCGACGGCGGCCACGTCGAGGTCTACACGTACCCGACACCCGGTACCGAACTGGACAACATCGCCGACATCCTCCGGCGCGCGCACCTGGAGGACGGCGTCCGCTGGAGCGACATGGCCGTCCTGGTGCGCGCCGGGTCCAGCACCCTCCCGACGGTCCGCCGTGCCCTCACCGCGGCGGGCGTCCCCCTGGACATCGACGGTGACGACGTTCCGCTGCGCCACGAACCGGCGGTGGCGCCCCTGCTGACGGCGCTGCGGGCGGTGGCTGAGGCGGAGGCGGCACACCTCGGGGCGAGCGTGGCTGCGAACTCGGTCGCGGACTCCCTCGCGGGACCGGCCGCGGACACGGTCGCGACCCCGGACGCGGGCTCCGGCGCGGGACCGGCCGCGGACACGGACGCGGGCTCCGGCGCGGGCGAGGGCGCGGGCGACGGCGCCGAGGAAGCCCCCTGCTGGCTCGGCACCGAGACCGCGCTCACCCTGCTCACGTCGCCCCTCGCCGGCATGGACGCGGCAGACCTGCGCCGCCTCGGCCGGGCCCTGCGCGACGAGGAACGGGCGTCCGGCAACGCGCTCCCGCCGCCGTCGGACGAACTGCTCGCGCGGGCCCTCGCCGAGCCCGAGCGCCTGGCCGTCCACGACCCCGGGTACGCGCGCGGTGCGCAGCGGCTCGGCGGGCTGCTCAGGAAGGCCCGCGAGCGTCTCGCGGGCGGCGGTACGGCCGAGGAGGCGCTGTGGGACCTGTGGAACGGCACCCCCTGGCCCTCGCGCCTGGAGCGCGCCGCCCGGCGCGGCGGCGCGGCCGGCCGCAACGCCGACCGTGACCTGGACGCCGTGTGCGCGCTGTTCGCCACCGCCGCCCGCGCGGAGGAGCGCAGCGGCGGCCGGGGCGCGCTGAACTTCCTGGCGGAGATCGAGGCCGAGGACATCGCCGCCGACACCCTGGCCGGCCGCGCGGTACGGCCCGACGCCGTTCGCCTGATGACCGCGCACCGCGCCAAGGGACTGGAATGGCGGCTGGTCGTCGTGGCCGGCGTGCAGGAGGGGCTCTGGCCCGACCTGCGCCGCCGCGGCTCCCTCCTGGAAGCCGACCGCATCGGCCGCGACGGACTCGCCGAACCCCTCACCCCGGGCGCGCTGCTCGCCGAGGAACGCCGGCTGTTCTACGTCGCCGCCACGCGCGCGCGTGAGCGTCTGGTCGTCACCGCCGTGAAAGCCCCCGCGGACGACGGCGACCAGCCCTCCCGTTTCCTCACCGAGCTGGGCGTCGAACCCCAGGACGTCACCGGGCGGCCGCGCCGCCCGCTCGCCGTGGCCGCCCTGGTCGCCGAACTGCGCGCGACCACGGTCGACCCGCGCGCGTCCGACGCCCTGCGCGAGGCGGCCGCCCACCGCCTGGCCAGGCTGGCCGCGCTCGCCGACGAGGACGGCCGCCCTCTGGTGCCGGCCGCGCACCCCTACCGCTGGTGGGGCATGTTCGAGCCGACCGAGAGCAAGGTGCCGCTGCGCGACCGTGACCAGCCCGTGGTCCTCTCCGGGAGCGCCCTCGACCAGCTCGCCAACACTTGCAGCCTGCAATGGTTCCTGGGCCGCGAGGTGAAGGCCGACGCACCCGCCACCACCGCCCAGGGCTTCGGCAACGTCGTGCACGTCCTCGCCGACGAGGTCGCCTCCGGCCGTACCCCCGCCGACCTGGCCGTCCTCATGGAGCGCCTGGAATCGGTGTGGAACGCGCTCGCCTTCGACGCGCCCTGGAAGTCCGCCCAGGAGAAGGACAACGCGCGCGTGGCGCTCGAACGCTTCCTGAAGTGGCACGTCCTGGACCGCGCCGGACGCACCCCGGTCGCCAGTGAGCAGGACTTCGACGTCACCCTGGGCGCGGGCGACTACGAGGTGCGCATCCGCGGCCAGATGGACCGCGTCGAGACGGACGGCGAGGGCCGCGCGTACGTCGTCGACTTCAAGACGGGCAAGCAGGCGCCCAGCTCGGCCGAGGTGGCCCGGCACCCCCAGCTCGCCGTCTACCAGCTCGCGGTCCGCGAGGGAGCCGTCGACGAGGCCTTCGACGGCGTACGGCCCGAACCGGGCGGTGCCGAACTGGTCCACCTCCGGCAGGGTGCCGCCCGGCGCGACGGCGGTGAGACGTTGCCCAAGGTGCAGGCCCAGGACCCGCTGGAGGGGGAGTGGGTCGGCGAACTGCTGGCCACCGCGGCCGGGAAGGTCCTCGACGAGCGGTTCACCCCGACCACCGGCCAGCACTGCACCCACTGCGCCTTCCGGGCCTCGTGCAGCGCCCGGCCGGAGGGGCGGCACGTGGTGGAGTGAGCGCTCCGTCCCGTTTGTCAGTGGCCGCCGCTAGCCTCTTTCCTTGTGCCCGCACGTATCAGCGACCCCGAGCAGCTCAAAGAGCTCCTCGGCATCCCCTTCACCCCGGAGCAGACGGCCTGCATCACCGCGCCGCCCGCCCCGCAGGTGATCGTCGCGGGAGCCGGGTCGGGCAAGACGACGGTGATGGCGGCCCGCGTCGTCTGGCTGGTCGGCACCGGCCAGGTCGCCCCCGAACAGGTCCTCGGCCTCACCTTCACCAACAAGGCGGCCGGTGAACTCGCCGAACGCGTCCGTAAGGCGCTCGTCCGGGCCGGGGTCACGGACCCCGACGTCATCGACCCGGACAACCCGCCCGGCGAGCCGGTCATCTCGACGTACCACGCCTTCGCGGGCCGCCTGCTGACCGACCACGGTCTGCGCATCGGCCTCGAACCCACCTCGCGGCTGCTCGCCGACGCCACCCGCCACCAGCTCGCCGCGCGGGTACTGCGCGAGGCCCCTGGCCCCTACCCGGCCCTCACCCGCTCCTTCGCCGACCTGGTCAGCGACCTGCTCACCCTCGACTCCGAACTCTCCGAACACCTCGTGGGCCCCGAGGCACTGCGCACCTGGGACGCCGGACTGCTGCACACCCTGACCGGTGTCAAACTCGGCAACGCCGACCTGCGCAAGGTGCCCGAGGCGGCCGCCGCACGCCGTGAACTGGCCGGCCTCGTCCTGCGGTACCGGGCCGCCAAGCGCGAGCGTGACCTGCTCGACTTCGGCGACCAGATCGCGCTGTCCGCCTCGCTCGCCCGGATGCCCGAGGTGGGCCGGCTGCTGCGCGACGAGTTCCGGGTCGTCCTCCTCGACGAGTACCAGGACACCTCGGTCGCCCAGCGCGTCCTTCTGGCCGGGCTGTTCGGCGGCGGCACCGGCCACCCCGTGACCGCGGTCGGCGACCCCTGCCAGGCCATCTACGGCTGGCGCGGCGCCTCCGTCGCCAACCTGGACGACTTCCCCGAGCATTTCGCGCACGCCGACGGCCGCCCCGCCACCCGCCAGGCGCTCAGCGAGAACCGTCGCAGCGGCGGCCGTCTCCTGGACCTCGCCAACGGCCTGGCCGAACCCCTGCGCGCCCTGCACGCGGGCGTGGAGGCCCTGCGCCCGGCCCCCGGCGCCGAACGCGACGGTTCGGTCCGCTGCGCCCTGCTGCGCACCCACGCCGAGGAGATGGACTGGATCGCCGACTCGGTCGCGCATCTCGTCCGCACGGGCACCGCGCCCGGCGAGATCGCGGTGCTGTGCCGTACGGCGACCGACTTCGCCCAGATCCAGGGCGCCCTCGTGGCCCGCGACGTCCCCGTCGAGGTGGTCGGCCTCTCCGGACTGCTGCACCTGCCCGAGGTGGCCGACCTCGTCGCCGTCTGCGAAGTGCTCCAGGACCCCGGGGCCAACGCCTCCCTGGTCCGGCTGCTGACCGGCCCCCGCTGGCGCATCGGCCCCCGCGACCTCGCCCTCCTCGGCCGCCGCGCCCGGCTGCTGGTGGCGCACGCGCGCGTGGGCGACGCGGACGACCCGGACCGCCGCCTCGCCGAGGCGGTCGAAGGCGTCGACCCCGCCGAGGTGATATCACTCGCGGACGCCCTGGACACCTTCCTGGAGCTGCCGATCGACACCGGGCCGACGGGGCAGGAGGACGACGGGCTGCCGTTCTCGCCGGACGCGCGCGTGCGCTTCGCCCGGCTCGCCGCGGAGCTGCGCGAGCTGCGCCGGGCCCTGTCCGATCCGCTGATGGACGTCCTGCACCGCGTCCTGGCGGTCACCGGCCTCGAGGTCGAGCTGTCTGCGTCCCCGCACGCGCTGGCCGCCCGCCGCCGCGAGACCCTGTCCAACTTCCTGGACGTCGCCGCCTCCTTCGCGGCCGGCGACCAGGAGGCGAGCCTGCTCGCCTTCCTGGGCTTCCTGCGCACCGCCGCCCAGTACGAGAAGGGCCTGGACAACGCCCTGCCCGGCGGTGAGAACACCGTCAAGGTGCTCACCGCGCACAAGTCCAAGGGCCTGGAGTGGGACGTCGTCGCCGTCCCCGGACTGGTGCAGGGCACCTTCCCGAGCAGCCAGGGCCGGGAGAAGTGGACCGCTCAGGCCAAGGTGCTCCCGCACGCCCTGCGCGGCGACCGCGACACCCTGCCCGACGTGGAGAGCTGGGACTCGCGGGGCATGAAGGCCTTCCACGAGGCCATGAAGGACCACCAGCACACCGAGGAACTCCGCCTCGGCTACGTCACCTTCACTCGCCCCCGCTCCCTGCTCCTCGGCTCCGGCCACTGGTGGGGCCCCAGCCAGAAGAGACCGCGCGGCCCCTCCGACTTCCTCCAGGCTCTGTACGACCACTGCGCTGCCGGGTACGGCGAGATCGAGGCCTGGGCGGACGAGCCTGAGGAGGACGAGGAGAACCCGGCGCTGCACACGCAGAGCGCCGACCAGGTGTGGCCGCTGCCCCTGGACGAGGGTGCCCTGGCCCGCCGTCGCGCGGCCGCCGAGACCGTGCTCGCCCACCTGGACACCCTCGCGACGGCCGGATCCGACGGCGGCCGGCCCGCCGACCACGATCCCACCACCCACGAGGACCCCGACTGGCCCCCACCGCCCGAGGACGACGAGCCGGATCCCTACCAGGACGGGCTCTACCAGGGCGGACCCTACGAGGACGGACCCTACGAGGACGGGCCGGACCCCTACGAGGACGGGCCGGACCCCTACGACGACGGGCAGGGCCCCTACGAGGACTTCCCGGACGGCGACTTCCCCGACCCCGAGCGGACCTCCGCCGACTGGGACTCCCTCAGCACCGGCCGCCCCACGGTCCCCCACCAGGCCACCTCCGCCGAGCACCCACCCCGGCGCGCCGCCGAGCCCGGCCGGGCCCCCCTCACTCGCCTCACCCCCGAGGAGGCCCGAGCCGTCGCCTCCTGGGACCGTGACCTCGACGCGCTCGCCGGTGAGCTGCTGCGCGCCCGCCGGAGCGTCACCGACGTGCCACTGCCGGCCGCGCTCTCCGCCACCCAGCTGATGCGGCTCGCCGAGGACCCGGACGGGCTCGCGCAGGAACTCGCGCGCCCCATGCCACGCCCTCCGCAACCGGCCGCACGCCGGGGCACCCGGTTCCACGCTTGGGTCGAGGCGCGTTTCGAAGAGCTCACGCTGCCCATGCTGGAGCCCGACGAGCTGCCCGGCGGCGACGCCGAGATCGCCGACGAACGCGACCTCGAAGCCCTCAAGGAGGCCTTCGAGCGCACCGAGTACGCCCACCGCACGCCCTACCGGGTGGAAGCCCCCTTCCAGCTCGCCCTCGCGGGCCGGGTCGTACGGGGCCGGATCGACGCCGTCTACCGGACCGGCAGCGGCGACCAGGTGTCGTACGAGATCGTGGACTGGAAGACGAGCCGCACCCGGCCCGCCGACCCGCTGCAGCTGGCGATCTACCGGATCGGCTGGGCGGAGCAGCAGGGTGTGCCGCCCGAGTCGGTGACGGCCGCGTTCGTGCACGTGCGCACCGGCGAGGTCGAACGGCCGCAGGGGCTGCCGGACCGCGCCGCCCTTGAAAAGCTGATCGTCGGACAAGCTGAGTGTGACGAACCGCCCGCCGAGGATGTCCGTCCGGGCCGATAGGCTCGTGACCATGAGCCAGACCCCGGACAGCGCTGTCCGTACGTACATCGAGCAGCACCGCGCCGCCTTCCTCGACGACCTCGCCGAATGGCTGCGCATCCCCTCCGTGTCGGCCCAGCCCGACCACGGCCCCGATGTGCGCCGCAGTGCCGACTGGCTCGCCGCCAAACTGACCGAGACCGGCTTCCCGACCGCCGAGGTATGGCGGACACCGGGCGCCCCGGCCGTCTTCGCCGAGTGGCCCGCGGGCAACCCCGAAGCGCCCACCGTCCTCGTCTACGGCCACCACGACGTACAGCCCGCGGCCCGCGAGGACGGCTGGGACAGCGAGCCCTTCGAACCGGTCGTCCGGGAGAACCGCCTCTACGCGCGCGGGGCGGCCGACGACAAGGGCCAGGTGTTCTTCCACACACTCGGCGTCCGCGCCCACCTCGCCGCCACCGGCCGCACCGCCCCCGCGGTCAACCTCAAACTGCTGATCGAGGGCGAGGAGGAATCCGGCTCCCCGCACTTCCGCGCCCTCGTCGAGGAGCACGCCGAGCGGCTCGCGGCCGACGCCGTGATCGTCTCCGACACCGGCATGTGGTCCGAGGACACCCCCACGGTGTGCACCGGCATGCGCGGCCTCGTCGAGTGCCAGATCGTCCTGCACGGCCCCGACCAGGACATCCACTCCGGAGCCTTCGGCGGCGCCGTGCCCAACCCGGCCACCGTCGCCGCCCGCCTGGTCGCCGCCCTGCACGACGAGCACGCGCGCGTGGCGATCCCCGGCTTCTACGACGGCGTCGTGGAGCTGAGCGACCGCGAGCGGCAGTTGTGGGCCGAGCTCCCCTTCGACGAGGAGAGCTGGCTGCGCGAGGCGCATTCGTACGCCACCGAGGGCGAGGCCGGTTACACCACCCTGGAGCGCGTCTGGGCCCGCCCCACCGCCGAGGTCAACGGCATCGGCGGCGGCTACCAGGGTGCCGGGAGCAAGACGATCGTGCCGTCCTCCGCCCTGCTGAAGCTGTCGTTCCGGCTGGTCGCGGGACAGGACCCGGACCACATCGAGAAGATCGTCCGCGCCTGGGCCGAGGAGCGGATTCCCGCCGGTGTCCGGGCCGAGACCACCTTCCTGCCGGCCACCCGCCCCTGTCTGACCCCCCTCGACCACCCCGGTCTCCAGTCGCTGGCCCGAGCCATGGAAAGGGCCTTCGAGGGGCCGGTCCGGTTCACCCGTTCGGGTGGCTCGGGGCCGGCGGCGGACCTCCAGGACGTCCTCGGCGCACCCGTTCTCTTCCTGGGCATCTCCGTCCCCTCCGACGGCTGGCACGCCCCGAACGAGAAGGTCGAGCTGGACCTCCTCCTCAAGGGGGTCGAGACCAGCGCCTACCTCTGGGACGACCTCGCGGAGAACTGGCGCCGTGCCCCCTGAGCCGTCGGCGCCGTCCGGAGCGGCGCCGCGCGCGGGGCACACTGGGAGGACCGCCCCGCCCGGCCCCGCCCGGCCCGGTTCCCTCCCGCCCTTCGTACCGCTGAACCACCCGCTGAGACATCCGTTGCACTGGGGGAGTTGGAAGCACCCGTGACCACCTGGACCGACCACACCGCTGACCGACCCATCTCGCTCACCGCCCCGAGCGGCATCGACCGCGCCGCCCACCACCGGCTCGACGAGGCCTGGCTCGCGGCGGCGTGGAGCCACCCCGACACCCGCTGCTTCGTGGTCTCCGGCGGTCAGGTCCTCATCGACGAGACGCCCGACGGCCGCACCGAACTCGTCATGACCCCCTCCTTCGAAGCACCCCTCACCGAGGCGCACCGGTACTTCCTGGGCACGGACGAGGACGGCGTCAGCTACTTCGCCCTGCAGAAGGACGCGCTGCCCGGCCGCATCGACCAGTCCGCGCGACCCGCAGGACTGCGCGAGGCCGGGCTGCTGCTCTCGCCGCGTGACACGGGCCTGATGGTGCACGCGGTCGGCCTGGAGAACTGGCAGCGCACCCACCGCTTCTGCTCCCGCTGCGGCGAGCGCACGGCCATCGCCGCCGCCGGCCACATCCGCCGCTGCCCCGCCTGCGGCGCCGAGCACTACCCGCGCACCGACCCCGCCGTGATCATGGCCGTCACCGACGAGGACGACCGCCTCCTGCTCGGCCGCCAGGTCCACTGGCCCGAGGGCCGCTTCTCCACGCTCGCCGGTTTCGTCGAGCCCGGTGAGTCCATCGAGCAGGCCGTGCGCCGCGAGGTCTCCGAGGAGGTCGGGGTCACCGTCGGCCCGGTCGAGTACGTCGCCAGCCAGCCCTGGCCGTTCCCGTCCAGCCTCATGCTCGGCTTCATGGCCCGCGCCACCTCCACGGAGATCGACGTGGACGGTGACGAGATCCACGAGGCCCGCTGGTTCTCCCGCGACGAACTGGGCGCCGCCTTCGATTCCGGCGAGGTCCTGCCGCCGTACGGCATCTCCATCGCGGCCCGCCTGATCGAGATGTGGTACGGCAAGCCGCTGCCGACGAGGAGCTTCGTCTGACCAGGCGGACACGATGACGACCGGCACCTACTGGAACCACAACGTCCACTACCACCCCGTGGTGCTGGACGCGGTACCGGCCGGCTGCCGCACCGCTCTGGACGTCGGCTGCGGCGACGGTCTGCTGGCCGCCGGGCTGGCGAGCAGGGTGGAGTCGGTGACCGGCGTGGACCGGTCGCCGGAGATGATCCGGCTGGCCGGCAAGCGGGAGGCCCGGAACGTCACCTTCCTGGAGGGCGACTACCGGGACGGCTCCCTCCTCGACGAGTGCGCCTACGACTTCGTCAGCGCGGTCGCCGTCGTCCACCACGTCCCCTTCGACGACGCGATCGACCGGCTGGTGCGGCTGCTCGCCCCCGGCGGCCGGCTGGTCGTCGTGGGACTGGCGCACGACCGCACCCTCCTGGACCGGGTGGTCAGCGCCTGCGCGGTCCCCGTGAACCTGCTGGCCGCGCGTCGGCACGGCGGCGAGCGGAGCCCGGCCGGCATGCCCGCGGCAGATCCGATCATGAACTGGCGGGAGGTCCGGCGGTCCACCGCCCACCTGCTGCCGGGCCGCCGATACCGGCGCCGGCTGCTGTGGCGCTACACCCTGACGTGGGACAAACCGGCCTGAACATGCGAAGGCGGCCCCTGACCGGGTCAGGGGCCGCCTCGTCGGAGGGGCTACGCGCCGATCTTCTGCTTCACCTGGGCCAGCGAAGGGTTCGTCAGCGTCGAACCGTCGCCGAAGAGGACGGTCGGCACCGTCTGGTTTCCGCCATTCGCCTTCTCCACGAACGCGGCCGACTCCGGGTCCTGCTCGATGTTGATCTCGGTGTACGCGATGCCCTCGCGGTCCATCTGGCTCTTCAGCCGACGGCAGTAACCGCACCACGTGGTGCTGTACATCGTCACAGTGCCCTGCATCTCGCTCGCGCTCCTTCTGGCAGCTGGGGAAGGTCGTCCAGAGAAGGAACGTATGCGACCCACCCGCCATTCCCACACGCGTCCCCGCCCCCGTCCCCGCAGCACCGGCCCGACACGGCGCCCGCCGCATTGGTACGACCGCGGGTGGCTGCCTGTGGACAACCGGCACGACCGTCTCGGGCGACCTGGCAGCATGGCTGTGTGACAGCAGCAACGCACTCCTCCCTCTTCCCGCCGGTACCGGACTCTGCCGACGCGGTGCTCGAAGGGCTCGACCCCGAGCAGCGCGAGGTGGCGACCGCCCTGCACGGTCCGGTGTGCGTGCTGGCCGGAGCCGGCACCGGCAAGACGCGGGCGATCACCCACCGGATCGCCTACGGGGTGCGGGCCGGCATCCTCCAGCCGTCCAGCGTGCTCGCCGTCACCTTCACCAACCGCGCCGCCGGGGAGATGCGCGGCCGGCTGCGCCAGCTCGGCGCGCAGGGCGTGCAGGCCCGCACCTTCCACTCGGCCGCGCTGCGTCAGCTCCAGTTCTTCTGGCCGAAAGCGATCGGTGGCTCGCTGCCCCGGCTCGTCGACCGCAAGGCGCAGCTCGTCGCCGACGCGGCCGCCGCCTGCCGCATCCGCCTCGACCGGGGCGAGCTGCGGGACGTGACCGCCGAGATCGAGTGGTCCAAGGTCACCCAGACCGTCCCCGCCGACTACCCGCTCGCCGCACTGAAGGCCGGCCGGGAGACCCCGCGCGACCCGGCCGAGATCGCCCAGCTCTACTCCGTCTACGAGGACCTCAAGCGCGACCGCGCGGTCATCGACTTCGAGGACGTGCTGCTGCTGACGGTCGGCATCCTGCAGGACCGGCACGACATCGCCGAGCAGGTGCGCGCCCAGTACCAGCACTTCGTCGTCGACGAGTACCAGGACGTCAGCCCGCTCCAGCAGCGCCTGCTGGAGCTGTGGCTGGGCGAACGCGACAGCCTCTGCGTCGTCGGCGACGCCAGCCAGACCATCTACTCGTTCACAGGAGCAACCCCCGACCATCTGCTCGACTTCCGCACCCGTCACCCCGGGGCCACCGTCGTCAAGCTGGTCCGGGACTACCGCTCCACCCCTCAGGTCGTCCACCTCGCCAACGGTCTGCTGGCCCAGGCCAGCGGCCGGGCCGCCGACCACCGGCTGGAGCTGGTCTCCCAGCGCCCCGCGGGACCCGAGCCCGTCTACACCGAGTACGCCGACGAACCCGCGGAGGCGGAGGGCGCCGCCCGCCGCATCAGGGAGCTCATGGACGCCGGCGTCCCGGCCGCCGAGATCGCCGTCCTGTTCCGGACGAACTCCCAGTCCGAGATCTACGAGCAGGCCCTCGCCGATGCCGGGGTGTCCTACCAGCTGCGCGGTGCCGAGCGGTTCTTCGACCGGCCCGAGGTCCGCAAGGCGGGCGTCGCCCTGCGTGCAGCGGCCCGTTTCGGCGGCAACGACGCGCTGCTCGACGCCGCCGTGGACCTGCCCTCCCAGGTGCGGGCGGTCCTCTCCGGCGAGGGCTGGACCACCGAGCCCCCGGCCGGCTCCGGCGCCGTCAGGGAACGCTGGGAGTCGCTGGCCGCCCTGGTCAACCTCGCCCACGACGTCGCCGCCGCCCGGCCGGCCGTCACCCTCGCCGACTTCGTCGCCGAACTCGACGAGCGTGCGGGCGCCCAGCACGCCCCGACCGTCCAGGGCGTCACGCTCGCCTCCCTGCACTCGGCGAAGGGCCTGGAGTGGGACGCCGTCTTCCTGGTCGGTGTCGCCGAGGGCATGATGCCGATCACCTATGCGAAGACCGACGAGCAGATCGAGGAGGAACGCCGTCTCCTCTACGTCGGCGTGACCCGAGCCAGGGAACGGCTCCATGTCTCCTGGTCCCTCTCCCGCAGCCCTGGCGGGAGACCCAACCGCAGGCCGAGCCGCTTCCTTGACGGCCTGCGTCCGGGCTCCACCGCCACCGTCGGCCGCGGCACGGGCACCGGCGGCGGGGGAGTCGAACGCGGCTTCGGCGGCGGCCCCGTCGCCGCGCCCCGGCGTACCCGGCGCACCCCGGCCCGCTGCCGGGTCTGCGGACGCACGCTGACCGACGCGGGCGAGATGAAGCTGATGCGCTGCGACGACTGCCCGTCCGACATGGACGAGGGCCTCTACGAACGGCTCCGTGACTGGCGCGCCGACCAGGCGCGGCTCAGCGGCCAGCCCGCCTTCTGCGTCTTCACCGACCGGACGCTGATGGCCATCGCGGAGAGCGCTCCAGAGGACGATCGCGAACTGGCTCGCATCCCGGGCGTCGGCACGCGTAAGCTCCACCGTTACGGTCCCGATGTTCTGGCCATCTGCGCAGGTCGGCAGCCTGACGGAGCGGATGCCGACGACTGACCGGAACTCGTCGAAAAAATAGTTTGCGCATGCGCCAGCAATCCCCATAGGTTCTAAGCACGGAAGCGGCGGCCTTCTCGAAGGCCCGGTTCCGTGTTGTACTTGCATATCCGAGTGGGCTGGTTCATCCCAGTCCCCTAGACGCCGAGAGGAGGCGAGTTCAGTGATCAGCATCAAGACCAACATCAGCGCGGCCAAAATGACCGATCTCTCGGCCGTCTCCGTGTGCATGCTCGGCGTCTCGAACCTGGGCACCGGTCTGTCCGGCATCTCCGCCGTGCGTCCGGCGTCCTCCGTTGTCTCTCTCGCGGGTCTTCCCGTCCGTGAGGGCAACGAGCGACCGACCGAGGCACTGGAAGCAGTAGTGGCACGGGCCAAGGCCTATGCCTTTACGGCAGCCGGTGCCGATGACCGGAAGCAGACGACGCAGCACCACCTGATGTGGGCCTTCCGTGGGCCAGAACCCTGGAGTGATCCAGCCTGATCGATCAGGCCGGCGCCTTCAGGGCCGCGGAACCCCATCCGGGATCCGCGGCCCTTCTGTTTTCCCCGAACGGGGAGAGCGGAGCGAAGGGGCCTCGGGGCAAGAGCAGAACCCGGTACCAGCCGCCAACCGGTCCACCGACCGGAACGACCAGACGAGGAAGAACATCCGTGCAACTCGAAGCGCACGCCCCGTCCGTACCGCCTTCCGAAACGATCCCCCCGCCCGGCCTCACGGAGGACTCCACCTTGATCCCGCTCACTGCGCTCACCGCGCTCGACGACGCCATCGAGAACCTCGGCGTGCCCGTCCCCTGCCGCTCCTACGACCCGGAGGTCTTCTTCGCCGAGTCGCCGGCGGACGTCGAGTACGCCAAGTCCCTCTGCCGCACCTGCCCGCTGATCGAGGCCTGCCTCGCCGGTGCCAAGGAGCGGCGTGAGCCCTGGGGCGTCTGGGGTGGCGAGCTGTTCGTCCAGGGTGTCGTCGTCGCCCGCAAGCGGCCGCGTGGCCGCCCGCGCAAGAACCCGGTCACGGCATGAACATCCTCGGAACGATCGACCGTCCCCTCACGCACGACCCCAAGAAGCAGGCCCCGATGAAGCCGTCCACCAGCGAGCCCGCAGGCTCCGCGACCCCAGACTTCACCACTGCCGGTGCTGCCACCGGCTCGCGTCAGAACAGGACCCGAGAGATGCAACTCATCCCAGAAGCCTTGGCTCGCGCGCATATGCGCGAGCGACTGCAGGAGGCCGAGCGGGAACGCCAGGCCGTGCGCCTGGCGACCGCTCGCCGGATGCAGCGCAGGGCGGAGCGCGCCTCGCGGCGTGCCCGGCGTGCGCTCGCCATCGCCGTGATGCAGTGATCCCGAACACCTGAAGCGGTGGCTCCCCGGCCTAGGGGGGGCGAAGCTCTCCCGCGGGGGCCGGTCCGGCCGAACGGACCGGCCCCCGCGGTGCGTTACCCGGGGATCGGCGCACGGCGGAGTTATCGTCGCCGGGTGACAAGTCTTCGCGGAGGCAGTGATCACGGCGGCTCCACCGTGGAGCGCCACCCGCCCGGGTGCGCCCGCTGCGGCACTCCGGTCGTCGACGGCCTCCAGCCCACCACCTGGACCTGTTCCGTGGAGAACGGCGTCCGCAGGTTCTTCTGCGACACCTGCTCCAGGGAGAACCTCAGAGCGATCGAGGGCCGGCTCGACTCGTCCTGGTGGTGACCACCGGCTCCCCGGCCCGGACAGGCTCCCCTCCTGGCTACGCCTCGCCGACCGCCTCGACCGCCTCGACCGCCTCGACCGCCTCGGCTTCCTCGACCGTCTCGATCTCTTCGGGCACGAACCCCGGTAGCCACGCCTCCAGTTCGTCCCGCAGCCGTACCGTCGCGCCGAGTTGGCACAGCACGCCGATGGTGCTCAGTGTCACCCGGTGGATCAGGAGGTAGGCAGGCGGCAGATTGAGCTGTTTGCCCAGCTGATAGGCGGGGTTGCGGGGGTCGGCGATGCGGGCGGCCTGGCTGCGCATCCAGTTGCGGGTGAAGGTGAACTCATCGACCTGGGCCGGTTCGATGATCGGCAGCAGGTAGTCCAGGACGGCATCCGGGTCCAGCTCTATGGACTCCCGGACGAACCCCTCCCTGCGCAGCAGTTCGTAGACCGCCTCGGCGTCACCGTCCAGCGTCATCCGCAGGGAGTCGCCGATCGGGGTGGGCAGGCCGCCCACGAGCCGGTCGACCGTGCCGAAGTCCAGCACGCCGAGGCGCCACTCCTCCTCGTCCTCCGGCCCACCGGGCAGCAGGCGGAAGTTGCCCGGGTGCGGGTCGGCGTGCAGCAGGCCGGTGCGGGCCGGGCCCGAGAACAGGAAGCGGGCCAGCAACTGGCCTGCCCGGTCGCGCTGCTCCTGGGTGCCGCCGGAGATGACCTCGGAGAGCGGTATCCCGCCGATCCACTCGGTGACCAGTACCTGGTCGCACTGGTGCACCACCGCGGGGACCACCACGTCGGGATCGTCCTCGAACTCCTCGGCGTGTGCCGCCTGGGCCTGCGCCTCCAGGGCGTAGTCCAGCTCCTCGGAGACCCGGTCGCGCAGCTCGGCGATCAGCGGCTTGATGTCCATGCCAGGGATCAGGGGACCCAGGAGTCGCGCGAAACGGCTCAATTGCCCCAGGTCGGACAGAAGTGCCTCGCCGGCTCCCGGGTACTGCACCTTGACCGCGACCACCCGGCCGTCGTGCCACACCGCCCGGTGCACCTGGCCGATCGAGGCGGCCGCCGCGGGTTTGTCCTCGAACTCCAGGAACAGCTCCCGCCAGTCCTCCCCGAGCCGCTCGGCGAGCACCGCGTGCACGGTGCGGGTCGGCATCGGGGGCGCGGCGTCCTGGAGTTTGGTGAGGGCCGCCCGGTAGGGGCCCGCGACCTCCTCCGGCAGGGCGGACTCGAAGACGGACAGGGCCTGTCCGAACTTCATCGCCCCGCCCTTCAACTCTCCGAGCACCTTGAAGAGCTGCTCCGCCGTGCGCTGTTGCAGCTCGCGGCCGACGATCTCCGCCGACTCGCCGACGATGCGCTTGCCCAGACCCCAGGTCGCGCGGCCGGCGAAGCCGAGCGGGAGCGCGGCGAGCTTGGCGGTCCGGGTGACCGCCTTGCGGGGAAGATCAGACATGCGCCCTCCAAGTCCCAGTCGGCCGCGCCGCGTCTGCCGCTTGTCGTGGCTCTGCCGACGGCCGTTGCACCACCATTGTCTCGTGCCCGGTGCCGTTGGTTGAGGGGTGTTCCCCCTCAGCTTTCTCCGCCGCCCCGCACGGGCACGCGGGGTGCGGCCACACCGGTCGCGCGTGCCAGTGCAGAGCCGGCAAGGACGCCTCCCAGCGCACCCCCGTACCGGACGGCGACTCGCCGTCGAGGAAGGCCAGGGCGTGCGCGGCGGCCAGCCCGGCCACGGCCGCCGCCAGGGTCAGATCACAGGCGCCCACCCGTCTGGCCTGCCCGGACCCCCATTGCGCGACCAGACGCGGCCAGGCCGGGTCCCGGTCCGTGCGGTGCTCGTGCAGACAACGGGCACAGCCGGTCGCGCCGGGCAGGACGAGCGGGCCGACGCTACCCGTCCCCTCCGCGACACCGGTGTAGAGGTGGGGCGTCCCCGAGGCCAGCAGCGGCTCGGCGGCGCGGGCGCAGGGGGCGTGCACCAGGACGTCGTCGCGCGGGGCGATGATCACCAGTGCCAGCCCGGGTTCCTCCGCGTCCGGACCCGGGCGGCGCGGCGGCCGGTCCGGGGCCGCCCGGCGCACCACTGCGCGGGCGGCCTCGGCGCGCCGGTCACCGACCGAATCCGCGGGCAGCCCGCCGGGCGCCACGTCCCACGGCTGGACCCGGCCCACGTCCCGTACGTCGACCTCGCCGACGCCCGCGCCCGACAGCAGCGCGGCCAGCGCGACACCCACCCGGCCCGCGCCCCGGACCTGTACCCGCAGCGCCCGCCGGGCCGCCAGCCTGCCGAGGGCGCCGCCCGGTTCCGCAGTGGTCAGGGAGAGCGACGCCAGATCCGGACCCAGCCGGTCCAGTACCCCCTTCTTCTCGCGCAGCGCCTGCGCCGCGGGCCCGCCGCCGCGTGCGTCGTCGACGAGTCCGGCCCGGGACAGCCGCTCCACCAGTGCGTCGACATGTCCGTCCGGCAGGTCCATGCGACGCCCCTCCTCGCGTAGCAGGGCGAGGCCCCGGGCCCCGTCGAGCAGGTCCAGGAAGCTCCCGGTCGCCAGGTCCATCGGCCCGAGGGTCATGGCGTGCGCCGGAGTCATTCCGAACTGCACGGTGTTGAGATCGCGCCAGCCGCGCCGGAGCGCGGGCTTCACCAACGGATGCATGACAGGCCCCCGTAGCTGTCGAATGGTCATGGAACATCCCCGCCCGTCGGCACAGCCGGTCACGCTCCGCCGACGAGTGCCAGCATGCCCGGCCCGCTCGGCGGGCGCCGAAAGTTGTCCACAGGCGGTGGATATTCGTCGTACAAATCAGACGCATGGTGGGGGATCGGAGCCGAACCGTCCCGGACCCGGGACTTCCCGTGTGTGCAGCGGGTAACGTCGGGGCGTGCCCGCCGACCCACTGCACCGCGCCGGAAAGCCACAGCGCAGCACGACGAGCCAGCCGCCCGGCGGCCCGGGGGCGAGCGCGATCGAGGTTCGCAGGAGCGCCCGGCGCCGCCGGACCGTTTCCGCGTACCGCGAGGGCGATCGCACCGTCGTGCTGATCCCTGCCCGGATGTCCGAGGCGGAGGAGAAACGCTGGGTGACCGTCATGCTCAACAAACTCGCCGCCCAGGAGAGCAGGCGGGTGCTGGGCGACGCCGAACTCGCCGAGCGCGCCCAGCGGCTGTCGGAGCAGTACTTCGACGGACGGGCCCGTCCCGCGTCGGTGCGCTGGGTCACCAACCAGAACACCCGCTGGGGTTCCTGCACTCCGGCCGAGGGCAGCATCCGTCTCTCGCACCGGCTCCAGGGCATGCCCGAGTACGTCGTGGACTACGTGCTCTGTCATGAGCTGGCGCATCTGCTGGTGCCCGGGCACGGCCCCCGCTTCTGGCGGCTCCTCGAGGCGTACCCGCGCACCGAGCGGGCCCGGGGCTACCTCGAAGGGGTGGTCGCCGCCGACCGGCTGCCGCCGGTGCCCGGCGTACGTGACGAGTGAGACGCCCCGGCGGTGTCCCCCGGGGCCGCTCAGCGCGGTTGTGTACCGGGTCTGTACCGACTTCGTCCGATGTCCGAGTTAGCCGTTAGCCTGGCGCGACGCACTCGCATTCGGGATGGGGGACGGTCGTAACGCATGGCCAGGGAATTCCAACGCGGCCACAAGGCCAGGATCAGTGACCTCACGGCCGGCACGGACCTGTACGTAGGGGTGCAGATCTCCGGGCCCGGTCTGACGTTCGACATCAGCTGCTTCGGCCTCGACGCCGACGAACGGCTCTCGGACGACCGCTACTTCGTCTTCTTCAACCAGCCGAAGTCCCCCGAGGAGTCCATTCAACTGCTCGGCGCGCAGGCGGGCGACACGGAGTCCTTCCGGATCACGTTGGACAGGATCCCGCAGCGGATCCAGAAGCTGTCGTTCACGGCGACCATCGACGGCGCCGGGCAGATGTCGCAGGTCGCCCCCGGATACATCCGTATCGTCGCGGGCGGTGAGGAGGTGGCCAGGTACTCCTTCACCGGCTCGGAGTTCTCCACCGAACGCGCCGTGATGCTCGGTGACCTCTACCTGAAGGACGTGTGGCGCTTCGCCGCCGTCGGCCAGGGATTCGACGGCGGTCTCGAGGCGTTGCTGAAGAACTTCGGCGGCGAGGTGCTGGAGGAGGAGGCGCCCGCCGCGCCGGCGCCGCCGCAGGCGTCCGCGCCGGGCTTCGCGCCGCCCCCGTTCGCCGCCCCGCCCGGACCCGCCCCCGCATCCCCGGCACCCGCCCCGGCCCCCGCGCCCCAGGGCTTCACCCCGCCCCCGGCCCCCGGCCCCGCGTCCGCCCCGAACGTGCACGCCGCGCCCACCCTCATCGCCCCGATGACCCCGCCCGGCACCGTGCCGCCCCCCTCCCCGGCGCCGTCGTCCTACGGCCAGCCGCCCGCCCCGGGCGCGCCCGTGCCACCGCCCGGCTACGGCCTGCCCCCGGCGCCCCCGCAGGCTCCCACCCCGCCGCCCGGCTACGCCCAGGCCCCGCCCCCGCCGCCCGGCTACGGTCAGCAGCCGCCGTTCGGGCAGGTCCCCGGCCAACAGCCCTACGGGGTCCCACAGGGCGCTCCCCAGGGCGGTGCCGGGGTGGGCGCCGCGCTCCAGAAGTTCAAGGAGACGCCCACCGGGCAGCGCTGGACCCCGCAGAACAGCAAGCTCATCCGCGCCGACCTCGGCATGGACGGCCAGCCGGTGCTGGCCCGGCAGGGCAGCATGGTCCTCTACCAGGGCAAGGTCGACTTCAGCTACAAGGGCGCCGGATTCGCCGGCCGGATCGTGGGCAACGCCACCGGCCAAGAGATGCAGCTGATGCGCTGCACCGGCCAGGGCCAGGTGTTCTTCGCCGAGAACTCCGCCCATCTGCACCCGATCGAGCTCCAGGGCGACGCGATCTGCGTCTCCGCCGAGAGCGTCCTCGCCTTCGACGAGAGCCTCCAGCACGAGGTCCGCCGCATCGAGGGACACGGCATTCCCGGCGGCGCGCTGTTCACGATGCAGTTCCAGGGCACCGGCACGATCGTCGTCAAGACCCACGGCACGCCCGTCGTGCTGCCGGTGACCCCCACGACGTTCGCCGACTGCAACGCGGTGGTCGCCTGGTCGGCGGCCTCCCAGGTGATCGTCTCCAGCCAGGTCCGGATGCGCCGCAACGCCTACCCGGGCGACACCGGCGAGAGCGTCAACCTGCAGTTCCGGGGCGCGCCCGGCAACTTCATCGTCGTCCAGCCGTACGAGGTCTGAGGGAGCCCGTCATGAACCAGCCGCTCGCGGGCTACGCCCCCGCACCCGTCACCGCCCGTATGGAGAACCACGGCGACCACATGCTCAAGGTCGCCATGCAGACCGGGAACGACCTCCTCGCGCGCGTGGGGTCGATGGTCGCCTACGAGGGCTTCGTCCAGTACGAGCCCAACCCGCCGGCCGTGCGCCAGATCGCCCGTGACTGGGTCACCGGCGAGGGCGCCCCGCTGATGAAGTGTTCCGGGGACGGCCTTCTCTACCTCGCCGACTACGGCGCGAACGTCGTCGTCATCAACCTCAACGGCGACGGCATCTCCGTCAACGCCACCAACCTGCTCGCGTTCGACGCCCACCTCACCTGGGGCGTGGAGCGGGTGAAGGGGCTGGCGAAGTTCGCCGGGCAGGGCCTGTGGAACACCAGGATCTCCGGACAGGGCTGGGTCGCGCTGACCTCCCGGGGCAAGCCCATCGTCGTCGACTGCGGCGGTGGCGAGGACGAGACGTACGTCGACCCGGACGCGCTGGTCGCCTGGTCCCCGAACCTCAAGGTGAAGGGCAAGCGCAGCTTCAAGGCGCAGTCGCTGATCGGCCGGGGCAGCGGCGAGGCCTACCAGATGGCCTTCTCCGGCCAGGGCATCGTCGTCGTCCAGCCCAGCGAGGACAGCACCGACCGCCTCCGGTTCCGGGGCTGAGGGGGAGTCAGGAAACCATGCAGAGCCCGCTTTTCGCCTTCAACGACTCCCAGGCCCGGGACCGCTACAGCCTGCAGAACAAGCAGATGCTGCGGGTCGTCCTGGAGGGCCACGACGACGTCCTCGCCCGCAAGGGCACGATGGTCGCCTACCAGGGACTCGTCGAGTTCGACGCCGAGTACACGACCAACCAGCAGGCACGCGCGCGTGCGTACACCGGCGAGGGCCTGGACCTGATGCGCTGCCACGGACAGGGCACGGTCTACTTCGCCAACCTCGCCCAGCACATCCACGTCCTGGACGTCGAGCCGGACGGACTGACCGTGGACAGCGGCTACGTCCTCGCCATGGACTCCTCGCTGCACCACGAGGTCGTCGCCGTCGACAGCCTCTACGGCATCTCCGGGTCCGGGAAGTACCAGCTGAACATCACCGGACGCGGCAAGGTCGCCCTGATGACCTCCGGTTCCCCGCTGCTGATGCAGGTCACGCCCGACAAGTACGTCAACTGCGACGCCGACGCCATCGTGGCCTGGTCCACCGGACTGCGGGTCCAGATGCAGGCCCAGACGCATTCCTCGGGCGTCTGGCGGCGCCGCGGCAGCACCGGCGAGGGCTGGGAGCTGAGCTTCATGGGAAGTGGCTTCGCGTTGGTCCAGCCGAGTGAGCTGCTGCCCCCGCAGAACGCCCAGATCGGCCAGGGCCTCGCCGCCCAGTTCGGTATGGGCCAGCAGGGAGCGCGCGGGATGAACCAGGGCAACGTCTGGAGCTGACACCCGCTGACACCCCGAAGCAAGGGGCGCCCGCTGCGGCGAGCGCCCCTTACCCGTCAGCGCCCCTTGCTTCGTCAGCGCCCCTCACCCGTCAGAGCCGCGCGCGGGCTCCTGCCAGCAGCTGGACGACCGAGTCGTCGGCGACCTCCGGAACCTCGGCATAGGCGAACCAGCGCAGGTCGAGGGACTCGTCGCTGATCGCGTGGGCCGCGCCGGGCGGCGCGAGGGCCGCGTACTGGACGTCGAAGTGCCAGTGGCACGGCGCGGGGATCGGATGCCGGTCCAGCCGCACCGGCCCGCCCGGCAGCAGCGTCAGGCCGGGGATCCCGGACTCCTCCGCCGCCTCCCGCAGGGCCGCCTCCGCGAGCGTGGCGTCCCCCGGCTCGCAGTGGCCGCCCATCTGCAACCACATCCGCAGCTTCTTGTGCAGGGTCAGCAGCACCCGGCCGCGCTCGGGGTCGATCACCAGCGCGCTCGCCGTCACATGGCCCGCGTGACAGGCCTTCCACAAGCCGTCCGGACGGGCGGCGAGATGATCCAGATAGGCCTGGCGCAGCTCTTCCTGGCCCTCGTACCCCTTGAGGACGAGGACCGCGTCGTCGTACAGGCTCACTCGGTGTCGTCGCCCTCTGCCCGGTCGTCCTTCTTGCGCAGGTCGGGCTTCTCCGCCGCCTCGCCGAGCATCTTGTCCAGCTCCGAGAAGTCCAGCTGCTCGCGGTGCACGAAGCCGTCCGGGTCGTCCAGGTCGGACGCCGTCGGCAGCATGTCCGGGTGCGCCCACAGCGCGTCCCGCCCGTCGACCCCGCGGGCGTCCGTGAGCGAGGCCCACAGCCGGGAGGCGTCGCGCAGCCGGCGCGGGCGCAGCTCCAGGCCGATCAGCGTGGCGAACGTCTGCTCCGCGGGACCGCCCGTGGCCCGGCGCCGGCGCAGCGTCTCGCGCAGCGCGTCCGCGGACGACAGGCGCGGCTTCGCGGCCGCGTGCACCACCGCGTCGACCCAGCCCTCGACGAGCGCCAGAGCCGTCTCCAGACGGGCCAGGGCCGCCTTCTGCTCGGGGGTGTCCTCCGGCTGGAACATGCCCTGCTGAAGGGCGTCCTGCAGCTGCTCCGGGTTCTGCGGGTCGAACTGGCCGACCACGTCCTCCAACTTGGCCGTGTCGACCTTGATCCCGCGCGCGTAGCCGTCGACTGCGCCGAACAGGTGCGAGCGCAGCCACGGCACATGCGCGAACAGGCGCTGGTGGGCCGCCTCGCGCAGCGCGAGGTACAGCCGCACCTCCTCCTTGGGCACACCGAGGTCCTTGCCGAACGCCTCGATGTTCACCGGCAGCAGGGCGGCCTTGCCCGGCGGGTTCAGCGGCAGGCCGATGTCGGTCGAACCGACAACCTCACCCGCGAGCACCCCCACGGCCTGCCCGATCTGGGTGCCGAACATCGCGCCGCCCATCGAACGCATCATGCCGATCAGCGGGCCCGCCATGGCCTGCATCTCCTCCGGCAGGACGTCGCCCATCGCGGCGCCGACCCGCTCGGCGACCGGGTCGACCAGCTCCTGCCAGGCGGGCAGCGTCGCCTCGACCCACTCCGCGCGGGACCACGCCACCGCCGAGCCGGACCCGGACGGCAGCGACGTCGCGTCGTCCAGCCACAGGTCGGCCAGCCGTACGGCCTCCGCCACGGCGGTGCGCTCGGCGGGACCGACGCTCGCGTCCTTGACGCCGTCCGAGGTGCCCTGGGAGACCGTCTGGCGGGCGATCTGCTTGGCCATGTCCCAGTTCACCGGGCCGCCCTCGTACGAGAGCATCTGGCCCAGCTGCTGGAAGGCCGCGCCCAGGTCGGTGGGGTTCAGCGAGCCGAACATGGCAGCGAACGGATTGTCGGCGCCGGGGCCGCCGAAGCCGCCGGCGCCGGGCGTACCGAAACCGAACGGGTTGGCCGGTCCCTGCCCACCACCGCTCTGCTGGTCCTTCTTCTTGCCCTCGTCGCCGTCTTCCGGCTCCTCCGGCGGAAGGCCGAAACCGAATGGGGTGTCACTCACGGGAATCCTCGGCTGGTAAGGCCACCGGTTCTCTCCGGCGGCGCGGCTGCCCGACAACACCACCCAGCGTAGACACCCCGACCCGATAGGGCCTCGGTGCTTCGCCGACAGTCGGCCTGCGGCAGGATGGATGGCACCTGGTACGAACGCGTCACTCGCGCCCGTACTGAAGACAACCGCTGGAGACGCCCGGTGAGTTCCCCAGATCCGCAGGTTCGCGCAGCGCGAAACCCGTCAACCCCTCCCGTCATGCGCGGGCCCGTCGTCGCCGTCACCGGCGCCGCGACCGGGGTCGGCGCGCTGCTCACCGAGCTGCTGGCCGCGTCCGAGGAGATCAAGCAGGTCATCGCCATCGACGAGCGGCGCGGGGAGTGCGCGGACGCCCAGTGGCACATCCTCGACGTGCGGGATCCGGCCATCGCGGACAAGCTGCGCGGGGCCGACGTGGTGGTGCACCTCGCGCTCGACCTGGATCTGGAGACGGATCCGGCGGCGCGTACGGCGTACAACGTGCGCGGCACGCAGACCGTGCTGACGGCGGCGGCCGCGGCCGGGGTGCACCGCGTGGTGCTGTGCACCTCCGCGATGGTCTACGGAGCGCTTCCGGAGAACGAGTTGCCGTTGTCCGAGGACGCGGAGCTGCGGGCGACCGCCGAGGCCACGGGCGTGGGCGACCTGCTGGAGATCGAGCGGCTCGCGCGCCGGGCGCCGCGCGCGCATCCCGGCCTCAATGTCACCGTGGTGCGCCCCGCGGTCCTCGTCGGTGGCACCGACACCGCTCTGACCAGGTACTTCGAGTCCCCGCGTCTCCTTGTCGTCGCCGGTTCCCGGCCCGCCTGGCAGTTCTGCCATGTCGAGGATCTGTGCAGCGCCCTGGAGTACGCCGTCCTGGAGAAGGTCGACGGGGAACTCGCCGTCGGCTGCGACGGGTGGCTGGAGCAGGAGGAGGTCGAGGAGCTGAGCGGAATCCGGCGGATGGAACTGCCGTCGGCGGTCGCGCTCGGCGCCGCGGCCCGGCTGCACCGGATCGGGCTGACGCCGTCACCGGCCGGGGACCTCGCCTACACGATGTACCCGTGGGTGGTCAGCGGGAGCCGGCTGCACGACGCCGGGTGGCGCCCCGGCTGGACGAACGAGGAGGTGCTCGCCGAGCTGCTGGGGGAGGTGGCCGGGCGGCACACCGTCGTCGGGCGGCGGCTCGGGCGCAAGGACGCGACGGCCGCGGGTGCCGCGGGCGCCACGGTCGCGCTGCTGGGTGCGGCGGCCGTGGTGCGGCGCGCCCGGAAGGCCCGGCGGCGCATCTGACGCCTTCCGTCCCCGCACCGGGAGGGCGGTGCTGTAGAAGTCTCCGAACGGCCACCCGCGCGTGCCGGGTGTTGGTCGTATTCCGTGTGGTCGCGGGCGTGCGGCACCATGGAGGCATGGCTGCTGTGAATGATCACCCCGGTGAGCCGGGTGGCGACGATCCGGTCCGGCTGATCGCGATCCGGGAGAGCGCGCTCAGTGTGGACGAGGTCTTCGCGGCCCTCGGGGACGACGCGGCCGGCGGTGTCGCGCTGTTCGTGGGGACCGTGCGGAACCACGACGGGGGCGCCGACGTCGACGCGCTCGGGTATTCGTGCCACCCCAGCGCCGAGAGCGAGATGCGGCGGGTCGCCGAGAAGGTCGTCGCCGAGTATCCGGTGCGGGCGCTGGCCGCCGTGCACCGGGTGGGGGACCTGCGGGTGGGTGATCTCGCCGTGGTCGTCGGTGTGTCGTGCCCGCACCGGGGGGAGGCATTCGAAGCCTGCCGGAAGCTGATCGACGACCTCAAGCACGAGGTGCCCATCTGGAAGCACCAGAAGTTCTCCGACGGGACGGAGGAATGGGTCGGGGCCTGCTGAAGGAACCACGCCGACACTCCGGTTGCGTAACCGTGCCCCTCGCGTGAGCGTTGTCAGTGCGGGTGATTAATCTGTTGATCAGTCAGTCGCGGACGGTCGTGGGGTAGGAGGTCGGCATGGCGGCGCTCGTCTGGTTGCTGATTCCGCTGGTGGCGGCGGTCGGTGCCGCGCTGTGGGGCAGCTGGGCCAACCGGACGAGAAGGGCGCGCAGCGACGGCCCCGAGCTCGACGGGTACGCCCGGTTCCGCGAGGCCATGGAGCGGTCCCACTCCGGCGGCTGAGACCCGGCCGGGACGTGTGCGGCGGACGGCCCTGACGGTGCGCTGACAGACGCGTCCCGTACTGTCTTTCCATGCCACGCCGCACCGCGACGATGCTCGCCTCCACCCTGATGCTGATCGCGCTCCTGTGCGCGGGAGTGCTCATCAACGTGCCCTACTCGGAGATGTCCCCCGGCCCGACCGTGAACACACTCGGGGACCACGACGGCGAGCCGGTGCTGCAGGTCTCCGGGCACAAGACCTATCCCACCTCCGGGCACCTGAACATGACCACGGTCCGGGTCACCAGCGCCGACTACAAGATGAACCTGGTCGAGGCGGTCTACGGCTGGCTCTCGCACGACAGCAAGGTCGTGCCCCACGACACGCTCTACCCGGACGGCAAGACGGAACAGCAGTCCACCCAGGAGAACGCCGAGGAGTTCAGCCAGTCCCAGGAGAGCGCCAAGGTCGCCGCTCTGAAGGAACTCGGCATTCCGGTGCGGTCCTGGGTGATCGTCTCCACGGTCCTCAAGGGCTCGCCGGCCGAGGGCAAGCTGCACGCCGGCGACGTGATCAAGGCCGTCGACGGCGCCGCGGTCAAGCAGCCTTCCGACGTCGCCAAGCTGGTCACCAAGCACAAGCCCGGCCAGGACGTCGTCTTCACCGTCGTACCGGCCAAGGACCAGGCCGCCGCCGAGAAGGCGAACAAGACGGCCACCACCACCGAGAAGGTCACCGTCACCACGGCCACCTCCGACGACACCGGGGAGAAGCGCGCCATCGTCGGGATCTCCGCCGGGACCGATCACACCTTCCCGTTCTCCATCGACATCAAGCTCGCCGACGTCGGCGGCCCCAGCGCCGGACTCATGTTCTCGCTCGGCATCTACGACAAGCTGACCCCGGGCAGCCTCACCGGCGGCAAGTTCGTCGCCGGCACCGGCACCATCGACGACGACGGCACGGTCGGCCCGATCGGCGGCATCTCCATGAAGACCATCGGGGCCCGCAGCAAGGGCGCGCAGTACTTCCTGACCCCGGCCGACAACTGCGCCGAGGCCGCCAAGGGCACCCCGAGCGGGCTCACCCTGGTCAAGGTCAAGACCATGGACGACGCCCTCGGCGCCCTCAAGGACATCCGCGACGGAGACACCGGCGCCCTGCCGAAGTGCACCACCAAGGGCTGAGCGACACGGCTGCCCGGGGTGCCCTCCGGACGAGGGCACCCCGGGCAGCCGCGGGCGAGGGCCTCAGTCCTCGAACGTCGCCTTCAGAGCCTCCGCCAGGCCCGGGATCAGGTCGGGGCCGGTGAGGACCTCCGTAGGCGAGTCCTTCTCGCGCAGCCGCACGGCCGATTCCCGGCTGCCGTCGCGCAGGACGGCGACGGTCAGCCGGACCTCCTGACGGTCGGGGTGGTTCGCCACCCACTTGGTCAGCTTGGCCCCGCTCATGCCCTCCGGCACCTGGGACTCGGCGGACGGCGGCAGCATCAGGCGCTCCACGGTGAGCGCGCAGCCGACCACCGCGTCCGGCCAGGCGATGGTGCCCAGGAACTCGTCCAGCGCCTTGTCCGTTGGCACTTCGTCCTGCTCGATCGGGGTGAGACCGGTGGTCGCCGACTCGTCCTCCAGACCGAGCTGGGCGGCGAGTGCCGGTTCCTGCGAGCGCAGCCGGACGGTGTCGACGAGGGCGAAGAGGCGGGCGGGCTGGTCCCAGCCGAGGCCGGAGGCGTACTCGTCGATCTCGAGTACGGCCCGGGTGAGCGGGTTCCCTGCCATGGGAGTGTTGGACATGGTCACAATCCTGCCTCGTTCATGGCCGGAATCGGGAACCGAGTAAACCGTGAGTAAGTTGCATAGGTGTGGCCTCGCGATCACGGGGGACCACGGAAGGCCCACGAACACCCGGGCCCGACGGCAAGAAACAGACTCAACAGCGACTTCGAGGTGCGCACCTTGGCTTTCCAGATGCCGGACCGCGGCGGAGGCCCGACGGGGCCACGGATCAGAGCGGCGGGACGTCCGTCCCGGCGCGTTCGGACCCTGCTCCTGACCCTGGGCGTCCTCGCCGTGCTCGGCATGGCGTTCAGCATGTTCGCGGGCTTCTGGACGAACTGGCTCTGGTACCGGTCGGTGCACTACTCCTCGGTGTTCACCACCACCCTGTGGACCAAGATCGGGCTGTTCTTCGTCTTCGGTCTCCTGATGGCCGCCGCGGTGGGCTTCAACGTCTGGCTCGCGCACCGGCTGCGACCGCCGCTGAGCGCCATGTCGACGGAACAGCAGAGCCTCGACCGCTACCGGATGGGCATCGCGCCGTACAAGAGGTGGCTGCTGCTCGCGGTCACCGCGCTGGTCGGGCTGATCGCCGGCGCGTCCGCGGCCGGGCAGTGGCGCACCTGGCTGATGTGGGTCAACGGCGTGCCCTTCCACCAGAAGGACCCGCAGTTCCACCTCGACGTCTCCTTCTACGCCTTCGACCTGCCCTGGTACCGGTTCCTGCTGGGCTTCGGCTTCGCCGCCGCGATCCTCTCCCTGATCGCCGCCGCGCTCACCCACTACCTGTACGGCGGGCTGCGCGTCACCAGTCCCGGCGCCCGCGCCACCGGTGCCGCGACCGGTCACCTCTCGGTGCTGCTCGGCATCTTCGTCGCGCTCAAGGCGGTCGCGTACTGGCTGGACCGCTACGGACTGGCCGTCAAGTCCAGCGACTTCAAGGCCACCGACAACTGGACGGGCCTCAGGTACGTCGACGCGAACGCCTATCTGCCGGCCAAGACCATCCTGTTCTGCATCGCCGTGATCTGCGCGCTGCTGTTCTTCGCCACGCTGTGGCGGCGGACCTGGCAGCTGCCCGTGATCGGCTTCGGCCTGATGGTCCTGTCCGCGATCCTCATCGGCGGCCTCTACCCGGCGATCGTCCAGAAGTTCCAGGTCCAGCCCAACGAGCAGGCCAAGGAAGCCCCGTACGTCCAGAAGAACCTCAAGGCGACCCGCGAGGCCTACGGCATCGACGACACGAAGGTCACCGAGTACACGGGCAAGAGCACCAGCACGGACAAGACCAAGCTCCGGGACGACGTCGACTCGACGGCGAGCATCCGGATCATGGACCCGAACATCGTGTCGCCGACGTTCCAGCAGGCCCAGCAGATGTGGAACTACTACGCGTTCCCCACCAATCTGGACGTGGACCGCTACACCAAGGACGGCAAGGTCCAGGACACCGTCATCGGTCTGCGCGAGCTGAACCTCGACGGCATTCCCAAGAACAACTGGATCAACGACCACTTCCGCTACACACACGGCTACGGAGTGGTCGCCGCCAAGGGCACCGAGGCCGACGGCCAGGGGCAGCCGGTCTTCACCGAGTCCGACCTGCCGTCCACCGGCGACCTCGGCACGTACCAGCAGCAGATCTACTACGGCGAGAAGACGACCACGTACTCGATCGTCGGCGGTCCCCAGAAGGAGATCGACTACTCCGACGACAGCGGTGAGAAGACCACCAGCTACGCGGGCACGAGCGGGGTCAGTCTCTCCAGCGCGATCAACCGGGCGGCGTACGCGGTGGCGTTCAACGAGCCGCAGATCCTCTACTCCGGTGCGATCGGCGACGGTTCGCGGATCCTGTACAACCGCACGCCCAAGGAGCGCGTCGAGGCGGTCGCGCCCTGGCTCACCATCGACGGCGACGCCTACCCGGCGGTCGTGGACCACCGCATCCAGTGGATCGTCGACGCCTACACCACGTCGAACGGCTACCCGTACGCCTCTCGTACGACGCTCGGTGACACCACCGCCGACTCGCTGACCGCGGCCAACAACTCGCGCGCGGTGGTCGCCCAGCAGAACCAGGTCAACTACATCCGCAACTCGGTGAAGGCGACCGTCGACGCGTACACCGGCGCGGTCAAGCTCTACCAGTGGGACACCGCGGACCCGGTGCTGAAGACGTGGATGAAGGCCTTCCCCGGCACGGTGCAGCCGAAGAGCGCCATCTCGAAGGAGCTGCTGGACCATCTCCGGTACCCGCAGGACCTGTTCAAGGTCCAGCGCGAACTGCTCACCCGCTACCACGTGACGGACGCCCAGACCTTCCTGACCGGCAGCGAGGTGTGGCAGGTGCCCGACGACCCGACCAACAAGTCGGGCAACGCGGTGCCGCCGTACTACCTGAGCATGAAGATGCCGGACCAGAGCCGGCAGGCGTTCTCCCTGTCGACGACGTTCACGCCCAACGGGCGGAACAACCTCAGCGCGTTCATGTCGGTCGACTCCGAGGCCGATTCCCAGGACTACGGCAAGATCAGAATCCTGAAGCTGCCGACCGGTACGACCGTCGACGGACCCAAACAGGTCCAGAGCAAGTTCAACTCCGAACAGGACATCGCCGCCGCGATCAAACTCCTCAAGGGCGGCGACTCCGAGGTCGAGTACGGCAATCTGCTGACCGTGCCACTGGACGGGGGGCTGCTGTACGCGGAGCCGGTCTACGTACGCGGTGCCGGCGTCAAGTACCCGTTGCTGCGGAAGGTGTTGGTCACCTTCGAGGGCAGGACCGCCTTCGAGGACACCCTGGACGAGGCGCTCAACAAGGTGTTCGGCTCGGACGGTTCGGGCACGGGTTCCTCGGACACCGGGACGACCACACCGCCGACGTCCGGAAACCCGACGGTCCAAGCCGCGCTCGACGACGCCCAGAAGGCCTTCGAGGCGGGCCAGGAAGCCCTGAAGAAGGGCGACTGGACCGCGTACGGCAAGGCCCAGGACGATCTGCGGGACGCGCTGAAACGGGCCGAGGACGCGCAGGCGAAGGCGAACGGCAAGGGCGGCGGCACGACCGCGAGCAGCAGCCCGAGCCCCGCCGCCGGTCCGAGCGGCAGCCCGGGTTCCAGCAGCAGCCCCGGCGGGTGATCAAGTCCGCCCCGCGCCGTGGTACTGTTGACAGGCAACGGCGCGGGGTGGAGCAGCTCGGTAGCTCGCTGGGCTCATAACCCAGAGGTCGCAGGTTCAAATCCTGTCCCCGCTACTGCAATCGAAGGCCCGGATCCTCTTGGGATCCGGGCCTTCGTGGTGTCCGGACCGGCGACGAACGCATGTACCGGTCGAGAGGACGCCGTGCCGCCGTGGGGAGTTGCGTGAGATGTGTTTGACTTGTCGTTCTGTGGGCATGTCGACAAAACGCTGAAGTGACCTCACGGTCTGCGGTATACGTGGTGTACCCAGGTTGCAGGTGGTGCGACGATGGACGTTATGGGGGACAAGGCAACTCTGTTCGAGACAGGGCGATTTGTGCAGCCTTCGGGCGAGGAGCCGACCCGCGACGAGGCCGCCGAGGCCGCTGAGGAGGCACGCTGCCGACTCCAGGCCGAGGGCGGTGACGTCGAGGCGATGAGCGTCCTCGGCGCCATGCTGCTGCGCCGCGGCGACCTCGACGGAGCCGAGCCCCAACTGCGTGCCGCCACCGCCGCGGGCGACCGTGCCGCCGCCAACAACCTCGGCGTCCTGCTGCACCAGCGCGGTTATCCCGACGAGGCGGCCGGCTGGTGGCGGATCGCCGCCGTCGCCGGCTCGGCGGCCGCCGCCCACGCGCTGGGCCGCCACCACCGTGAGCGCGGGGACGAACCCGCCGCCGAGTACTGGCTGCGCCAGTCCGCCGAGCAGGGGCACGCGCTCGGCGCCTACGCGCTCGCGGACCTGCTGGAGCACCGGGGGGACGTGGCCGCCGGGCGGTGGATGCGGGCCGCCGCCGAGCGCGGGCACCGGGAGGCGGCGTACCGGCTGGCGCGCGCGCTCGACCGCAGGACGGCGGTGGAGGAGGACGGCCCCGGGGGTGACAACGGTGCCGGCCCGCAGCTCTCGGCGGGTGCCGAGGAGGCCGCGGAGGCCGAGCAGTGGTACCGCCAGGCCGCCGCGCGCGGGCACCGGCGGGCCGCCCTGCACCTCGGCGCGATCCTGGAGAAGCGCGGCGAGCTCAAGGAGGCCGGACGCTGGTACCTGACCGCCGCCAAGGACGGCGAGGCGCGGGCCGCCTGTGCGCTCGGCTTCCTGCTGCGGGACGCCGGGGACACCGAGAACGCGGCCATCTGGTGGCTGCGGGCCGCCCAGGACGGCGACGGCAACGCGGCGAACGCGCTCGGCGCCCTGCACGCCGAGCGCGGCGAGACCCAGACCGCCGAGCGCTGGTACCGGGCGGCGATGGACGCCGGTGACGACAACGGCGCGTACAACCTCGGGCTGCTCTGCGCCGAGCAGGGACGGACCGCGCAGGCCGAGCAGTGGTACCGGCGGGCCGCGTACGCCGGGCACCGCGAGGCCGCGAACGCGCTCGCCATCCTGCTGCTCCAGGGCGGCGACACGTCCGGCGCCCTGCCGTGGTTCTCCAAGGCCGCGGAGGC
Organism: Streptomyces sp. NPDC006655; assembly: GCF_040703965.1. Taxonomy (NCBI): domain Bacteria; kingdom Bacillati; phylum Actinomycetota; class Actinomycetes; order Kitasatosporales; family Streptomycetaceae; genus Streptomyces; species Streptomyces sp. NPDC006655. The sequence continues at coordinate 120,457 of NZ_JBEYJU010000002.1, forward strand.
GGGCAGCGTGGACGCCGCCTTCAACCTCGGCATCCTGTACGCCGGACGGGGCGAGGACCGGGTCGCGCTGCGCTGCTACGAGCAGGCGGCCGCCGCCGGGCACACCGAGGCCGCCCTTCAGGTGGGCATCGCCCGGCTCCGTGAGGGCGACGAGGCCGCCGCCGAACGGCACCTGCGGTGCGCGGCGGGCGGCGGCAGCGCCGAGGCCGCCTACCGGCTGGCCGCGGTGCTCGACGCGCGCCGCCCGGCGGTGTCCGAGCACGAGCTCGGGGAGTCGTCGCTGAACGTGAAGACGGAGTGCGAGGAGTGGTACGAGCGGGCCGCCTCGCAGGGGCACCGGCGGGCCCAGGTGCGGGTCGGGATGCTGGCCGCGGCGCGCGGGGACGTGGTGGAGGCGGCGCGGTGGTACCGGACGGCGGCCGAGGCCGGTTCGCGGAACGGGGCGTTCAACCTGGGTCTGCTGCTGGCCCGTGAGGGCAGCGAGCCGGAGGCCGCGGTGTGGTGGGAGCGGGCCGCGGACGCCGGTCACGGACGGGCGGCGCTGCGGCTGGCCCTGGTCTACGCGCGTCGGGGCGAGCTGGCCGAGGGCCAGCGCTGGGCCGACCGCGCGGTGGTGCTGGGACCGGCCGAGGTGAGCGAACGGGCGGGGCGGCTGCGGGACGCCCTGCGAGAGGAGCTGTCCGCGTGAGCCGGCCCTTTTCGCAGGTCAGCCGGGCTTGCGGGAATGGATTTGCTTCTTCCCGTCTCCCTCACGTAGTGTTCCATTCATCGACGCGGGGTGGAGCAGCTCGGTAGCTCGCTGGGCTCATAACCCAGAGGTCGCAGGTTCAAATCCTGTCCCCGCTACTGAAGGCCGAGGGCCGGAATCCGGAAACGGATTCCGGCCCTCGGTTTTTTCTCCAGCCGGTTCGTCAGTCCGGTCCGTCAGCCCGGCCCCGTCGGCTGCGGGAACCCGGTGCGCCGGTGCGACGCGAAGGCCCCGGCGCTCATGGTGAGCGGCCGGGGCCTTCGGGGAAAATCGTGTCAGGCGGCTGTCGCGCAGTCCGGGCAGAGCCCGCGGTAGGTCACCTCGACGTCGGAGACCGTGAAGCCGAACCGCTCCGAGCTGGGGAGGTCGGCCAGCGGGTCGCCGGTCGGGTGGACGTCGCGGATGGACCCGCACCGGGAGCAGACCAGGTGGTGGTGCGGCCGGTGCGCGTTCGGGTCGTACCGCTTGGCGCGCTTGTCCGTGGAGACCTCGGTGACCTCGCCGAGCGAGACCAGCTCGCCCAGCGTGTTGTAGACGGTGGCACGGGAGATCTCGGGCAGCTTGGCGACGGCTCTGGAGTGGACCTCGTCGGCCGTCAGGTGGACGTGGTCGCCGTCGAGAACCTCGGCCACGACGCGTCGCTGCGCGGTCATCCGCCACCCGCGTCCACGCAGCCGTTCCAGAAGGTCGCTCATGGAAACCAGCCTAACAGCAGGCCGACCATTTTCCGAATAGGTGTGAATTTGGACCAGATTCGGAATTGGATTGAGTCCAATTCGCTCTTCCGGTCCGGCCTAGGCGGGCTGCGGCGCCCGGGTGCCGGCCCAGCAGCGGATGATGTCGCGGACCGAGACGATCCCGGCCGGCTCGGCGCCGTCGAGGACGATCAGATGGCGGAAGCCGCCGTCCGCCATCGCCCGGGCCGCCTCCTCCAGGGTCCAGGTCGGGGCGGCGAACACGACGTCGTTGGTGGTGTGGGCATGGATGTGCTCCCGGTCCGGGTCCTGGCCGAGGCCGACGGAGTTGAGGATGTCGCGCTCGGTGAGGATCCCGATGCCGCCGGCGTCCGGGTCGTGGACGACCGCCGCGCCCACGCGGCGCGCGGACATCAGGGAGGCCGCCTGGCGGAGGGTGTGGGCTGGGCCGACGGTGAGGACCACCGTGCTCATGGCGTCACGGACGAGCATGAAGGGTGCCACCTCCTAGGGATCGCCGACAGTGCGGCGATTCACAAGTTCACAAGTGGGGGTGCTTCCCAGGGTGGCAGGTAAAGCCGGGGTCAACAAGGGGGTGCGCGTAGTCAATTGAGGGCGTGTGCGCTCATATGTGAGGGAGGTGATCACTCCCTTCTGCCCCAGGTTCTCCCGCCGCGCCCCACAGGACCGTTTCAGTAACGCTCGGAGAGGTACGACAGCAGCTCGTCGTGCAGCAGCCCGTTGGAGGCCGCCGCGTTGCCGCTGTGCGGGCCGGGGCGGCCGTCCAGGCCGGTGAAGGTGCCGCCGGCCTCCGTCACGACGATCGCGTTGGCGGCCATGTCCCACAGGGACAGCTCCGGCTCCGCGCAGATGTCCACGGACCCCTCGGCGACCATCATGTACGGCCAGAAGTCGCCGTACGCGCGCGTGCGCCACACCTCGCGGGTCAGGTCCAGGAAGCCGTGCAGCCGGCCCCGCTCCTCCCAGCCGCCCAGCGAGGAGTACGCGAAGGAGGCGTCGGACAGTTTCGAGACCCTGGAGACGTGCAGCCGGGTCGCCGCGGACAGGCTCCGGCCGGTGAAGGCGCCGTGGCCCTTCGCGGCCCACCAGCGGCGGCCCAGCGCGGGCGCGGAGACCACGCCGACGACCGGCTGGTAGCCGCCCTCGGCCGCCTCCGTCAGGGAGATCAGGGTGGCCCAGACGGGCACCCCGCGGACGTAGTTCTTGGTGCCGTCGATCGGGTCGACGACCCAGCGGCGGGGACCGGTGCCCTCGACGCCGTACTCCTCGCCGAGGATCGCGTCGCGCGGGCGGGCCCGTTGCAACTGGCCGCGGATCAGCTCCTCGGCGGCCTTGTCGGCCTCGCTCACCGGGGTCATGTCCGGCTTGGTCTCGACCTTGAGGTCGAGAGCCTTGAAGCGGTCCATCGTGGCGGCGTCGGCCGCGTCCGCGAGCACATGGGCGAGACGCAGGTCATCGAGGTAGTCCGGCATGCGACGAACGCTATCTGCCGGGACGGGCACGGGGCCAGCAGGAGGCGCCCGAGGATCTCGGGGCCGCCGTGGGACGCCGCGGAGCGGCCGGGTGGGCAGCGTCGGGGGATCGGACGGGGGGCCCGGTGCGCCCGCGCGTGTTGGCCGAAGGGCGCCCCCTGGTGCCTTCGCGAACCCTTGACAGTGGATTCGTCCGCGTCAAACCTGGGCGCAGAGTCGCTCGCCCCAGGGAGGCGATGATGCCTGCAGCCCGGGAATCCCTCCTGGACGCCGCGTACGCCGCGCTGACGCGCCGGCCGTGGGCCGCCGTTCGGATGGTCGAGGTGGCCGCGGCGGCCGGGGTGTCCCGCCAGACGCTGTACAACGAGTTCGGCAGCAAGGAAGGCCTGGCCAGAGCGCTGGTGCGCAGGGAGGCCGACGGGTATCTCGCGGGGGTCGAGCGGGCCCTGGGCAGCCATACCGGGATGCCGGAGCGCCTGACGGCGACGGCCGAGTGGACGGCGGTGGCGGCCCGGGAGAGCGTGCTGGTACGGGCGATGCTCACGGGGTGCTGGAGCGAGCGGTTGCCGGTGCCGACGCTCTCCGCGGTGCCGTCGTCGTCCGCGGTGCCGGCGCAGCGGAGAGCGGACGGCCCGCTGCCGTCACCCGGGGAGTTCGTGCGGATCGTGCGGGACCGGGCGGTGGCGGTGCTGGCCGGGCCGGCGGCGGCGGCGCAGGAGGATCGGGAGCTGGCCCGGTCCTGCGAGCTCGTCGTCCGGCTCGCGTTGTCGTGTGTGGCCGCGCCGCCTGGGGAAGGTGGGGTGGCGGAACTGGTGCGGGGGGTGCTGGTGCGGCAGGCGGTGTGAAAAGGGGGGACGGCGAGGGGCGCTTCAGTGCGCGGAGCCCGACAACTGGAGCCCGATCACGCCCGCGATCACCAGGCTGATCGAGACGATCTTCAGAACGGAGACCAGGTCGCCCAGGAAGACCATGCCGTAGATGGCGGTGCCCGCCGCGCCGATGCCCGTCCAGACCGCGTACGCCGGGCCTACGTCCAGCTTCTTCAGGGAGAGGGTCAGCAGGCCGAAGCTGCCGAGGGCGAAGGACGCGAAGGCGATCGTCGGCCACAGCCGGGTGAAACCGTGGGAGAGCTTGAGGCACACGGCGAAGCCGGTCTCCAGCATTCCGGCGACGATCACCAGCAGCCACGCCATGTGCTGTCCTCCCGTACGTCCGGCTCGGTGCGATTATGCACTTACCGAACTCGGGTCAGGACAAACACCCCGGTGGTCAGTCGCCCTCCGTGCGCTCCCGCGTGGCCAGCAGCCGGCGCAGCGAGTAGAGGCGGGCGGGGTCCGCGTGGCCCTCTGCCACCCACTCGTCCAGCGCGCAGTCCGGCTCGTCGTGACTGCACGCGCGCGGGCAGTTCACCGTGCCGGGCTCCAGGTCGGGGAACGCGTGGATCACCCGGGACGGGTCGACGTGCGCAAGACCGAAGGACCGGACGCCCGGGGTGTCGACGACCCAGCCCCCGTCGTCGGCCAGGGGCAGCGCGAGCGCGGACGTCGTGGTGTGGCGGCCGCGGCCCGTCACCGCGTTCACATGTCCTGTCGTACGGCGGCGGTCCACCGGGACCAGTGCGTTGACCAGGGTCGTCTTGCCGACGCCCGAGTGTCCGACGAACGCCGTGATCTTGCCGTCGAGGTGTTCCTGGACGCGCTGTGCCGCGTCCCCCGTCTCCAGCTCCCCCCGGCTCGTGACCACGTACGGGATCTCCAGGTCGCCGTACAGCTCCAGGAGCTTGTCCGGCGGGGCCAGGTCCGACTTGGTCATGACCAGCAGGGGGGTGAGACCGCCGTCGTAGGCAGCGACCAGGCAGCGGTCGATGAGCCGGGGGCGGGGCTCCGGGTCGGCCAGGGCGGTGACGATCGCCAGCTGGTCGGCGTTGGCGACGACCACCCGCTCGAACGGGTCGTCGTCGTCGGCGGTACGGCGCAGCACGGAGGAGCGGTCCTCGATGCGCACGATCCGGGCCAGCGTGTCCTTCCTGCCGGACAGGTCGCCGACCAGGGCCACCCGGTCGCCGACCACCGCCGCCTTGCGACCCAGCTCGCGGGCCTTCATCGCCAGGATCGTACGGTCCTCGACCAGGCAGGTCAGCCGGCCCCGGTCGACGGTGAGGACCATGCCCTCGGCCGCGTCCTCGTGCTTGGGACGGATGTTGGTCCGCGGCCGGTTGCCCTTGCGGTTGGGACGGGAGCGGATGTCGTCCTCGTCGGTGTGCTTGCCGTAGCGGCGCATGGTCGTACGCCCCTACGCCCCACCGCTCCCGAGCATCCCGGCCCACAGGTCGGGGAAGTCCGGCAGGGTCTTCGCGGTCGTCGCGACGTTCTCGATCTCCACGCCGTCCACGGCCAGGCCGATGATCGCACCGGCGGTGGCCATGCGGTGGTCCTCGTAGGTGTGGAAGGTCCCGCCGTGCAGCGGGCGCGGACGGATGTGCAGACCGTCGGCGGTCTCGGTGACGTCGCCGCCCAGCTCGTTGATCTCCTTGGTGAGCGCCGCCAGCCGGTCCGTCTCGTGCATCCGGAGGTGGGCGACCCCGCGCAGCGTGGACGGGGAGTCCGCGAGGGCGGCGACCGCCGCGATGCCGGGGGTGAGCTCGCCGACGTCGCCCAGGTCGACGTCGATGCCGTGGATCCGGCCCGATCCGGTGAACTCCAGCCCGTAATCGGTCAGTTCGCAGGAACCACCCATCTCGGTGAAGATCTCCCGCAGTCGGTCACCCGGCTGGGTCGTCCGGGACGGCCAGTCCGGGATCAGCACCCTGCCGCCCGTCACCAGGGCGGCGGCCAGGAACGGCTGGGCGTTGGAGAGGTCCGGCTCGACGGTCAGGTCACGGCCGAGCAGGGCGCCCGGCGTGACCCGCCAGACGTTCGGCTCGCCACCCGACTCCGGGGTGTCCACCTGGGCGCCGACCGCGCGCAGCATGTCGACGGTCATCCGGATGTGGGGGAGGGAGGGCAGGCTCGCGCCGGTGTGGCGGACCTCCACGCCCTGGTTGAAACGCGGTGCCGAGAGCAGCAGGGCCGACACGAACTGGGAGGAGGACGACGCGTCCACCGACACCGGACCACCGTCCAGGGCGCCGCTGCCGTGCACGGTCAGCGGGAGCGCGCCACGGCCGTCGTCGTCGATCCGGGCGCCGAGGACGCGCAGGGCGTCGATCACGCCGTGCAGGGGACGCTCGTAGGAACGCGGGTCGCCGTCGAAGCGGATGTCGCCGGTGGCGAGGGTGGCGACGGGCGGCAGGAAGCGCATCACCGTGCCCGCGTTGCCGACGTCGACGGTGGCGGGGCCGCGCAGCCCCGCGGGGATCACGCGCCAGGCCTCACCGGAGCCGTCCGGGCCCACGCCCTCCTCGATGCCGACGCCCATCGCGCGCAGCGCGCCGGCCATCAGCAACGTGTCGCGGGACCGGAGCGGGCGGCGCAGCCAGCCGGGTTCGGAGGCCAGGGCGGCGAGGACGAGGGCGCGGTTGGTGACCGACTTGGACCCCGGCACGTGAACCGTCGCGTCGACGGCTCCGCGCGCGTGGGGAGCGGGCCAGAGGGCGGTTGGTGCGGTGGGGTTTGCGGCCATGGGGTCACTTTAGTGTGCCGCCGCCCGTGGAGCCCTCGGGTGCGGTGCCGTGGGGGCTTGTCATATGTGCAGCAGCCACCTGCCGCCGCCGATCAGTGAGCACAGCGACACCGTGTGGAACAGGAACAGCCAGACGGCCGCCGGGAGATGGGTGAGGCGGGACAGCTGGTCCGCGTCCGAGTCGCCCGCCCCGCCCCGGGAGCGCTTCGACTGGAGTTCGAACGCCGGACGGACGCCCCCGAGGAGCAGGAACCACACCACCGCGTACGCGAACGCCGCCTGCACCTGGGGGCCCGCCAGCCAGGACACCAGCAGGAAGGTGCCGCCCGTCAGGAACACCGTGAGGACGCCGTAGGCGTTGCGGATCATCACCAGCATGACGAGGAGCAGGGCCGTGGCGGCCCACAGGAGGAGCGTGATGCGGCCGGCGCCCAGCAGGGCCGCCCCGCCCAGCCCCAGGAGCGGGGGCGCGGTGTAGCCCGCGGCCGCCGTGAGGATCATGCCGATGCCGTGCGGCTTGCCCCGGCTGAGCGTGAGGCCGCTGGTGTCGGAGTGCAGCCTGATGCCGGTGAGCTGGCGCCCGGTGAGCAGGGCGACCAGGCCGTGACCGCCCTCGTGGGCGATGGTGACGGCGTTGCGGGATATCCGCCACAGGGTGTGCGGGACGACCACCGCGAGCGCGGCGACCAGGGTCGCGAGGACCACCCAGAGGTCGGGGTCGGTCTGGGTCCCCGTCAGACGGTCCCAGAGGTCGGGCAGCGCGAGGGCGGCGGAGCTCTCCATGGTCTGGTGGTTACTCCCTACGGGCAGGTGAAGTCTGGCAGTGTTGCACGTATGTGCGGACGGTATGCATCCAGTCGTGGGCCCGAGGATCTCGCGGGAATCTTTGAAGCGGAGAAGTGGGAGCCCGAGGAGACCCTGGAGCCCGACTACAACGTGGCGCCGACCAAGGAGGTCTACGCCGTCCTCGACCGTCCGTTGAAAGACGCCGACGACCGCCGCCCGGTTCGGCAGCTGCGCAGGCTCAAGTGGGGGCTCGTGCCGTCCTGGGCCAAGTCCCCCGAGGGCGCCGCCCGGATGATCAACGCGCGGGCCGAGACCGTGCACGAGAAGCCGTCGTACCGCCGCGCCTTCGCCGCCCGCCGCTGCATCGTGCCCGCCGACGGCTACTACGAGTGGGTCACCGCCAGGGAGGAGCGCGATCTGGAGGTCGAGGGGAAGAAGAAGCGGCCGCGCAAGCAGCCGTACTTCGTGCTCCCGGCCGACGGGTCCGTGTTCGCCATGGCGGGGCTGTACGAGTTCTGGCGCGACCGGACGTTGCCCGACGACCATCCGCTGGCCTGGTGGGCGACGTGCTCGGTGATCACGACGGAGGCGGAGACCGCGCCGCTCGCGGTGGCCCCGGCGGAAGGCCCCCGGACGCTCGCGGACATCCATCCCCGGATGCCGCTGATGCTGACCCCGGACCGGTGGGACGCCTGGCTCGACCCGGCGCGCACCGACGTCGACGACCTGCGGTCGCTGCTGGCCCCGCCGCCGGAGGGCCTGATGCGCGCCTACCCGGTCGCCACGGCCGTCAGCAACGTCCGCAACAACGGGCCGGAACTGCTGAAGGAGCTGGCGGGCCCCGAAGAGGGCACCCTCTTCTAGTCTTCTGCCGTGACCACATCGAAGATCGTCGCTACGGAGGCGGGGGACGCCCGCGTCACCTGGTACGAGGCGGAGCGGGCGCGGCTCGTGCTCGCCGTCGGCCACGGGGCCGGCGGTGGCATCGAGGCCCGGGACCTGCGGGCGATCGCCGCCGCGCTTCCGGCGCACGGCGTGACGGTGGCGCTGGTCGAGCAGCCCTGGCGGGTCGCCGGCCGGAAGGTCGCGCCCGCGCCGAAGACGCTCGACACGGGCTGGCGGGGCGTGTGGCCCGCGCTCGCGGCGCCCGGGCTGCCGGTGGTCTCCGGCGGCCGCAGCGCGGGCGCCCGGGTCGCCTGTCGTACGGCCACGGAGCTGGGCGCGGCCGGAGTCCTCGCCCTCAGCTTCCCGCTGCACCCGCCGGGCCGGCCGGAGAAGTCACGCGCCGCGGAACTGCTGGGCGCCGGGGTGCCCACGCTCGTCGTCCAGGGCGGGAACGACCCGTTCGGCAAGCCGGCCGAGTTCCCCGAGGGGAACTACGAGCTGGTCGAGGTGCCGGGCGCCGATCACGGGTTCGCGGTGCCCAAAAGGGCGGACATCGGGCAGGACGGGGCAGTGACCATCATCACGGACGCGATCGCCGCATGGATCCCGGCCCTCGGGTGACGGCGGGGAATGTTGCGTGACGGACCGCTGTTGTGGCGGACAGAAGTGCTGGGGCACCAGCGCCGACGCCGAAGGAGAGGAAGTCCGCCGCATGGGTTCGACCATCTGCCCGCGCCGTGAGCGCAGCGCTGACCTGGACTGGACGGTGCTGCATGCGGCCAAGACCGCTCCTATTCGAGCGGCGGCAGGCACGGGTCGTGTTCTATCCTCCGAGTCGAGTGGGATCGGTTTTGGTCCCGCCCGGGAACTTGAGGAGGTGGGTCCGGTCACCGGTACCGACGCAGGGACCGACAACGGCCAGGCGGAGCTGCCCGAGGGCCGGGGCGTAAGCGCGGAGTCGACCGCGGAGCGCACCGCGCGCTTCGAACGGGACGCGCTCGAATTCCTCGACCAGATGTACTCCGCCGCGCTGCGCATGACGCGCAACCCGGCCGACGCCGAGGACCTGGTGCAGGAGACCTACGCCAAGGCGTACGCGTCCTTCCACCAGTTCCGTGAGGGCACCAACCTCAAGGCGTGGCTGTACCGCATTCTCACCAACACGTTCATCAACTCGTACCGCAAGAAGCAGCGCGAACCCCAGCGCTCCGCGGCCGAGGAGATCGAGGACTGGCAGCTCGCCCGTGCCGAGTCGCACATGTCGACGGGCTTGCGCTCCGCGGAGTCGCAGGCGCTCGACCACCTGCCCGACTCGGACGTGAAGGAAGCGCTGCAGGCGATCCCCGAGGAATTCCGCATCGCCGTCTATCTCGCCGACGTCGAGGGCTTTGCGTACAAGGAGATCGCCGACATCATGGGGACACCCATCGGTACGGTGATGTCCCGGCTGCACCGGGGCCGCCGTCAACTGCGCGGCATGCTGGAGGACTACGCGCGTGAGCGCGGGCTCGTCCCGGCGGGCGCCGGAGAGTCGAACGAAGCGAAAGGCTCGGGCTCATGAGCTGCGGAGAGCCGCACGAGACGGACTGCAGTGAGGTACTCGATCATCTCTACGAGTTCCTCGACAGTGAGATGCCGGACGTCGATCGCGTCAAGTTCAAGCAGCACTTCGACGAGTGCTCGCCCTGCCTGGAGAAGTACGGGCTCGAGCAGGCCGTGAAGAAGCTGGTCAAGCGGTGCTGCGGACATGACGACGTGCCGAGCGACCTGCGGGCCAAGGTGCTGGGGCGGCTGGACCTGATCCGTTCGGGCCAGACCGTCCCGGAGAGCGACGTGGCCGTCGCCCCCGCCACCCCTCAGGACAGCTGAGCGTTCGCTACGGGTGGTCTGTCACCCGAATGTGCTAATCCTCCGGTCATGACCTCCCGTACCCTCCGGCCGTCGCCCTAGGCTCCGGAGCCTGGGCAGGCACGGTCGGGGGAGGGACGTGATGGGTACACCCTGCTGGGCTGTCGTCCTGCTGGCCGCGCTGTACGCGGCCTGCGAACGCGTCGTACGACAGCGGCTCGGCGGGACCTTCTACCCCGTGCTGCTCGCCGGAGCCTTCCTGCTGCCACCACCGGCCGCCGCCCTCGTGCCGCTGCCCGGGGCGCTGCTCTGCCCGGCCGCGCACCGGCCGCAGGCGCTGCGCCGGATCTGGCGGGCCGCCGAACTGGCGCTCGCCGTGTGGGCCGCCGGACTGGTGCACCGGGTGCTGGGCGGCGGGGACGCCGTGATGGGCTGCGACTTCCCGTACGCGCTGCTGCCGTGCGCCGCTGCGGTCCTGGCGTTCTGCGGGGTGCTCGCGCTCCTCGACGGCGGGATCCGCGTGCTCATGGAGCGGGTTCCCGCCCGCCGGGCCTGGCGCGGCCTGTTCTCCCGCTCCCTCGCGCCGATCGGTGTGCACGGGCTCGCCGGGCTGATGATGGCCGTGCTGTGGCGCAGCCCGTTCGGCCCGGTCGCCGCGCTGCTGGTGCTGCTGCCGATGGGCGTCTCCTGGTGGGTGTTCGCCCAGTACGACCGGGAGCGGGCCGCCCATCAGGCCACCATCCGCGCGCTCGTCCAGGCCGTCGACATCAAGGACGGGTACACCCGCGGGCACGGCGAGCGGGTCGGCCAGGCCTCCGCGATGATCGCCCGTGAACTGGGCATGCCGGAGGAGCGGGTGGAGGTGCTGCGCTTCGCCGGGATCCTGCACGACGTCGGCAAGCTCGGCGTCCCCACACGGCTGCTGCGCAAGGCCGGACCGCTGACGCCTCAGGAGCGGCGGATCATCGAGCTCCACCCCGAGTACGGCCACGAGATGGTGCGCGGGATCTCCTTCCTGGGCGAGGCCCGCGCGGCGATCCTGCACCACCACGAGCGCATCGACGGCACCGGCTACCCCTACGGGCTGGCGGGCGGGCAGATCCCCGAGTGCGCGCGAGTGGTGGCGGTGGCCGACGCGTTCGACGCGATGACCTCCACCCGGTCCTACAGCCGGGCCCGGCCGGTGCCGGCCGCGGTGTCGGAGTTACAGCGGTGCGCAGGCCGCCACTTCGACGCACGCGTGGTCGACGCCCTGACCCGGGCGCTGGCCAGGGACGGCTGGCACCCCACGGTGACCGCCGGTCCCCTCCCGCCCGAGATCTCCCTCCCCACCCCACCGAGCGACGACCGCCAGGAAGCCGGGCGGCCCACCCCATGAACCCCACCGACCCGCTCGACCGCGCCGCCGTCGCGCCGCCGCGTGACGCGCGGGCCGGGCCGTGCGATCGGACCGTCGGCCGCGACTCCGCCGGCCGCGACTCCGTCGGCCGCGAGTCCGTCGGCCGCGAGTCCGTCGGCCGCGAGTCCGTCGGCCGCGACTTCGCCGGCCGCGACTCCGGGGGTTCGGCGCGCGGGGGCTCGGGCGGGTGGGGTGGGCAGGCCGCGGGGCGGGGACGCGTCGGGCGGTCGAGGCGGTGCGTCCGTCTGGCGGGGCTCCGGTCCGCCGCCGTGCTGTGGTCCTTCCGGTCGGCCGCGCTGGTGCTCGGGCTCGGCTGTGTCGCCGGCACGCTGTGGGAGGGGCTCGACGACCGCGTGGCCGCCCTCGCCTTCGGCCTGCTCGTCGCCCTCGGGGAGGCGGCCCACCGGTCCGGCGCCGACGTACGGGAGGCCGCGCCCCTCGGGGCGGCCGGCGCGCTCGCCTACGCGCTGCTCGGCGCCCACGACGGCGTCCTCCAGGCCGTCGCCGTCGTGGGTGCGGCCGCGCTGCTCGGCAACGTGCCCCACATCGCCAGTGGCCGTCGCCCCACACCCGACCACCTCACCCGGCGCGTCCTCACCGTCGGTTTCGCCGCCGTCTGCTGCCAACCTCTCGACACCAGGGGCGCGTTGGAGCAGTGGGGCGGACCGGTGTACGCCCTGCTGCTGGTCGCGCTGCTCGTGCTCACCGCCCTGTGCGACGCCGTGCTCGCCGCCGCGCAGGCGCACTCCTGCACGGGGTGGCCGTTCTCCCCGCTGCTGCGGGACGAACTGCGCGGCCTGCTCGGCATCGGGTCCGCCGTCTGCGCCACCGGCGCGGTGATGGCGCTCGCCGTGGCGGTCGTGGGGCTGTGGGCGCTGCCCGTCTTCTGCCTGCCCCTGCTGCTCACCCAGCTGTCCCTGCGCCGCTACGAGGCCGTCCGGGCCACCTACCGGCAGACCATCGCCTCCCTCGCCCGCGCCACCGAGATCGCGGGGTACACCCCGGCCGGGCACGCCCGCCGGGTCGCCGCGCTCAGCCAGGCCGTCGGCCGGGACCTGGGGCTGTCCCGGGCGGAGCTCACCGTGCTGGAGTACGCGGCGCTGATGCACGACATCGGCCAGCTGAGTCTCGTCGACCCGGTCCCGGCCGGGGCCACCGCCGTGCTGCCGGCGGCGGAGCAGCGGCGGATCGCCCTGCTCGGCGGGGCGGTCGTCCGGCAGACCGGGGTGGCCGCGGCCGTCGCCGTGGTCGTGGAGCGGCAGGCCGACCCCTACCGGGAGCAGCCGCTCGCGGCGCGGATCGTGCGCGTCGTCAACGCGTACGAGGAGAAGTCCCGGGATTCCGGGCCCGGCGGGCAGTTGACCGCGCTGGAGGAGTTACGCCTGGCCACCGCGGGGGACTACGCTCCCGAGGTCGTGGAAGCCCTGGCCCGCGTGCTCGCCAGAGACTGTCTGACCCTGCGCGGGGCTGGGTAACCCATGGGTAATGAGCGGCTCTCCCGTCGTACGTGGTTGGATGCGAGGGAGAGGGTGATGTCCGGGGGCACAAGCCAGCCCACTGTGCGGAACTGGAACTGGCAGGCGGGAATCGTGAGGATCTTCGGCAAGGGACGGCACCGGCCCTCCGCCTCCTGGCGGCAGGCCACCGACCGCGCGTTCACGCTGATCGGCGACGGCCGGTACGAGGACGCGGGCGAGCTGCTGACACGCGCCGCCGACCTGGAACCCTGGCTGTCCGAGTCCTGGTTCAACCTCGCCCTGCTGCACAAGTTCCGGCACGACTGGGAACAGGCACGGGCGGCCGGCCTGCGGGCGGTGGCGCTGCTGGACCGCGAGACCGGGGCGCCGGACTGGTGGAACGTGGGCATCGCGGCGACCGCGTTGCAGGACTGGCCGCTGGCGCGGCGGGCCTGGCAGGCGTACGGGCTGCGGGTGCCGGGAGGCGCCACCGCGTCCGGTGAGCCGGCCGGGATGGAGCTGGGCAGCGCCGCGGTACGGCTGTCCCCGGAGGGGGAGGCCGAAGTGGTGTGGGGGCGGCGACTGGACCCCGCCCGGATCGAGGTGCAGTCCATTCCGCTGCCCTCGTCCGGGCGGCGCTGGGGCGAGGTCGTCCTGCACGACGGGGTGCCGCACGGGGAACGGACCACGGCGACGGGGCACGCGTACCCCGTGTTCGACGAGATCGAGCTGTGGGCGCCGTCACCGGTGCCGACGTGGGTGGTGCTGCTGGAGGCGGCGACGGAGGCGGACCGGGACGCGCTGGAGCAGCTGGCGGGGGACGCCGGGTTCGCGGCGGAGGACTGGTCCTCTTCCGTGCGGCTGCTGTGCCGGATGTGCTCCGAGTCGCGGATGCCGTCGGACGAGGGCGACGGGGTGCATCTCGATCCCCACGACCACAGTGAGCCGGGGCATCCCGGGCCGCTGGGGCACCGGACGGACGGGCAGTTGTGGGTGCCGGAGCGGGAGTGCGGGGTGGCCGCGCCGGCCGCGCTGGTGAGGGGGCTGCTGGACGGGTGGGTCGCGGACAGCCCTGATTCACGGGACTGGCGGGATCTGGAAGAGGTCTGTTGAGGGTCGTGCGGCCCCGCGCCCCTGACGGGTGCGCCCACGTACCCTGTATCAGCAACATCTTCCCCCGTTCTACCTAGGAAGGCTTACGTCGGTCATGGCGCAGCAGGACACCGATCAGCAGCACGCGGGCGTGCTTCCGGTGGACGACGACGGGTTCGTCGTCGACACCGAGGGGACCGAGGAGCGCGAGAACGCCTGGCGTGCGCGGGGGACCTCGCGGCCCATCACCGTCGTCGGGAACCCGGTGCTGCACAAGGAGTGCAAGGACGTCACCGAGTTCGGCGAGGAGCTGGACCAGCTGGTCGCCGACATGTTCGCGAGCCAGCGGACCGCCGAGGGCGTGGGTCTCGCCGCCAACCAGATCGGCGTCGACCTGAAGGTCTTCGTCTACGACTGCCAGGACGACGAGGGCGCCCGGCACGTCGGCGTGGTGTGCAACCCGAAGCTCGTCGACCTCCCGGCCGAGAAGCGGCGGCTCGACGACAGCAACGAGGGCTGCCTGTCGGTGCCCACCGCGTACGCGCCGCTCGCCCGGCCCGACTACGCCGAGGTCACCGGGCAGGACGAGAAGGGCAACCCGATCAAGGTGCGCGGCACCGGCTACTTCGCACGGTGTTTGCAGCACGAGACCGACCACCTGTACGGATACCTGTACATCGACCGGCTCTCCAAGCGGGAGCGCAAGGACGCGCTGCGGCAGATGGCCGAGAACGAGCCACGCTACCCCGTGGTCGCCAACGACTGAGACCGCACGTGCGGTGGTGACGCCTGGTCGGGACCGTTCCGACCAGGCGTTCGTCATGTCCGGTCGGACTCGCTCGGCCATCCTTCGGGGTTTCGATCCTTTGTGCGTGCCTAGCGAACCCTATTCAGTCACACAAGGGGAGATTCTCGGCACTGGGGGGTAGTGAGTGAAGCAAATCCGTTCCCAGAGCGGTCAGTTGTGGTGCTGAATGGAAGTGCGGGGATACGCAACGGCGCACGCCTGGCACAGCGGGAGGGGCGTGCGCTCCTGGCTCGGCCGAGAGGGGTTTGTTCGTGCACGCTTTCCCACGCAGCACCACATCGACGCCGACGGTGGTCGCGGTTCCACCACAACTCGCCCTCCCGGTGATCGAGGCCGAGTTTCCCCGGCAACTGCACCCGTATTGGCCGCGGCTCCAGGAGAAGACCCGCCTCTGGCTGCTGGAAAAACGGCTGATGCCGGCGGACAAGGTGCAGGAATATGCCGACGGCCTGTGCTACACCGACCTCATGGCGGGGTACTACCTGGGCGCGTCCGAGGAGGTCATCCAGGCGATATGCGACTACAGCGCCTGGTTCTTCGTCTGGGACGACCGGCACGACCGTGACGTGGTGCACGGCCGGTCGAACGACTGGCGGCGGCTGAGGTTCCGGCTGCACGCGGCCCTCGACGCCCCATTGCACCATCTGCACCACCCGGACACCCTGGTCGCGGGATTCGCGGACAGCGTCGCGCGGCTCTACTCGTTTCTGCCCACCACCTGGAACGAGCGGTTCGCCCGGCACTTCCACGACGTGATCGAGGCCTACCACCGCGAGTTCCGCAACCGCACCACGGGTCACGTTCCCGGGGTCGAGGAATACCTCGCGCTACGGCGTCTCACCTTCGCCCACTGGATATGGACGGACCTGCTGGAGCCGAGTGCCGGACTCGAACTCCCGGACTCCGTGCGCAAAAACCCGGCCTACCGCCGGCCGGCGCTGCTGAGCCAGGAATTCGCCGCCTGGTACAACGACCTCTGCTCGCTGCCGAAGGAGATGGCGGGCGACGAGGTGCACAATCTCGGAATCAGTCTCGTCACCCATGAGGGAATGAGTCTGGAGCAGGCGATCGAAGAAGTCAGGCGACGCGTCGAGGAATGCATTCGCGAATTCCTGGCCGCCGAGCGGGACGCACTTCGTTTCGCCGGACAGCTCGACGACGGCACCGTCCACGGAAAGGAGCTCGGTGCCGCGGTCCTGGCCTGTGTCGCCAATATGCGGAACTGGTTCAGCTCCGTCTACTGGTTCCACCACGAATCAGGCCGTTACACGGTCGACAGCTGGGACGACCGGTCCACGCCCCCGTACGTCAACAACGAAACGGCAGGTGAGAAATGACCGTCGAGTCCGTGGAGCCCGCGACCCCCGGGGCCCTTCAAGCCAGTGAACTGCGTGAACCGCCCCTGGCCGGCGGCGGTGTGCCGATGCTCGGGCACGGCTGGAAGCTGGTCCGCGACCCGCTGGCCTTCATGTCCCGGCTGCGCGAGCACGGCGACATGGTGCGCCTCAGGCTGGGCCCCAAGGAGGTGTACGCCGTCACCACCCCGGCGCTCACCGGCGCCCTGGCCCTCAGCCCCGACTTCATCATCGCCGGGCCCCTGTGGGAGTCCCTGGAGGGGCTGCTCGGCAAGGAGGGCGTGGCCACCGCCAACGGACCCCGCCACCGGCGCCAGCGGCGCACGATCCAGCCCGCGTTCAACCTCACCGCGATCCCGCACTACGGGCCGGTCATGGAGGAGGAGGCGCACGCCCTGACCGAGCGCTGGCGGCCCGGCGACACCGTCGACTGCACCTCGGAGTCGTTCCGGGTCGCCGTCCGCATCGCCGCCCGCTGCCTGCTGCGCGGCGAGTACATGGACGAGCGCGCCGAACGCCTCAGCGTCGACCTCGCGAGCGTCTTCCGCGGTATGTACCGGCGGATGGTCGTCCCGCTCGGCCCGCTGTACCGGTTGCCGCTGCCTGCCAACCGGGAATTCAACCGGGCCCTGGCCGATTTGCATCTCCTCGTCGACGAGATCGTCACCGAGCGCCGGGCATCTGGTCAAAAGCCGGACGATTTGCTGACGGCATTGCTCGAAGCGAAGGACGAGAATGGCGAGCCCATCGGGGAACAGGAGATCCACGACCAGGTCGTCGCGATACTCACCCCCGGAAGTGAAACAGTCGCCTCCACGATCATGTGGTTGCTCCAGGTCCTCGCCGAACACCCGGAACACGCCGAGAAGGTACGGGCCGAGGTGCAATCCGTGACGGGCGGTCAACCGGTCGGTTTTGCGCATGTCCGCCGGCTCACCCACACCAACAATGTCGTCGTCGAGGCCATGCGTTTGCGGCCCGCCGTATGGATATTGACGCGGCGGGCCACGACCGACACCGAGCTCGGCGGCTATCGCATTCCGGCCGGGGCCGACATCGTCTACAGCCCCTACGCCGTCCAGCGCGATGCGCACTCGTACCCCGCGCACCTCGACTTCGACCCGGACCGCTGGCTGCCGGAGCGGGCCAAGGAGGTGCCGAAGTACGCCATGAGCCCCTTCAGCGTCGGCAACCGCAAGTGCCCGAGCGATCACTTCTCCATGGCGCAACTGACGCTGATCACCGCAACGTTGTGCGCGAAGTACCGCTTCGAACAGGTCCCCGGGTCGGACGACGCCACCCGGGTGGGCATCACCCTGCGTCCCCAGCGCCTGCTGCTCACGCCGGTGCCCTGGTGACCCGCCGCTCCTGATACCGGCGCGCGCTCGGGCGGGCGCCGGTATCAGGCGGCGGCCTGCGGGCCCCGGAAGGCGCGCCGGTAGGCGTTCGGGGTGGTGCCCAGCGACTTCATGAACTGGTGGCGCAGCGCGGCCGCGGTACCGAAGCCGGTACGGCCCGCGATGGCGTCCATCGTCTCGTCCGTGCCCTCCAGCAACTCCTGGGCCAGCAGCACCCGTTGCCGCAGGATCCAGCGGTACGGCGTGGTGCCGGTCTCCTGCTGGAAGCGGCGGGCGAAGGTCCGCGGGGCCATCAGGGCGCGGGCGGCGAGCTGTTCGACGGTGACCTCCTCGTCGAGGTGCTCCGTCATCCAGGCCAGCACCGGGCCGACCGTGTCGCACGGCCCCTGTGGCAGCGGGCGCTCGATGAACTGGGCCTGGCCGCCGTCCCGGTGCGGCGGCACCACCATCCGCCGGGCGATCTTCCCGGCGACCTCCGGACCCTGCTCCTTGCGGACGATGTGCAGACAGGCGTCGATCCCGGCGGCGGTGCCCGCCGAGGTGATCACCGGATCCTCGTCGACGTACAGCACGTCCGGCTCGACCCGGGTGCGCGGATACCGGCGGCCCAACAGCTCCGCGTGCCGCCAGTGCACGGCGCACCGGCGCCCGTCCAGCAGCCCGGCGGCGCCCAGCACGAAGACACCCGAGCAGACGCTGAGCACCCTGGCGCCCCGCTCCACCGCCCGGCGCAGCGCGTCGAGCAGGTCGGGCGGGTAGTCCCGGGTGACGTTGGCGTCGGAGGCCGGGACCGCGATCAGATCGGCCTCCTCCAACCGGTCCAGGCCGTACGGCGTGCTGACGGTGAGACCGGGGACATGGGTGCCGAGCGCCGGGCCCTCGGCCGAGACCACCGCGAAGTCGTACACCGGCAGTCCCTCGTCGGAGCGGTCGAGACCGAAGATCTCGCAGACCACCCCGAGCTCGAAGGGATGCACGCCGTCCAGGAGCACCGCCGCCACGTTCTTCAGCATGCTGCCAGTGTGCCGCGCCGCTGGCAGTAATTCGAGGGTTCCTGGCAGTGCTGCCACTCACGGTAAGGAGCATCCGGCGCGACAGTGGTGTCCATGAACGGAAACCAGATCGAAGGTCTCGTCGGAATGCTCCTGGTCCTCGGCATCCTGGTCCTCATGGCCCTCCCGTCCGTGCTCGGCGTCCTGCGCGACAGGCGCGTCGACCGGCAGATCAGGGAGGCCCACGAGGACCGCGGGGAGCGGTGGCCTCAGAAGTCCTCGTCCAGGTCGACCGTGCCCTCGACCGCCACCTGGTACGCGGACGGACGCCGCTCGAAGAAGTTCGTCAGCTCCTGAACGCCCTGCAGCTCCATGAAGGAGAACGGGTTCTCCGAGCCGTACACCGGGGCGAAGCCGAGGCGGCCGAGGCGCTGGTCGGCGACGCACTCCAGGTACTGGCGCATCGAGTCGGTGTTCATGCCCGGCAGGCCGTCACCGCACAGGTCACGGGCGAACTGCAGCTCCGCCTCGACGGCCTCCCGCAGCATGTCGGTGACCTGCTCCCGCAGTTCGTCGTCGAAGAGCTCCGGCTCCTCCTTGCGGACCGTGTCGACCACGTCGAACGCGAAGCTCATGTGCATCGTCTCGTCGCGGAACACCCAGTTGGTGCCCGTGGCGAGACCGTGCAGCAGACCCCGGCTGCGGAACCAGTAGACGTACGCGAAGGCGCCGTAGAAGAACAGGCCCTCGATGCACGCGGCGAAGCAGATCAGGTTGAGCAGGAAACGCCGGCGGTCGGCCTTGGACTCCAGCCGGTCCAGGTTCTCCACCGAGTCCATCCACTTGAAGCAGAACTCCGCCTTCTCCCGGATCGAGGGGATGTTCTCGACCGCCGCGAAGGCCGCCGCGCGGTCCTCCGGGTCGGGCAGGTAGGTGTCGAGGAGCGTCAGGTAGAACTGGACGTGCACGGCCTCCTCGAAGAGCTGCCGGCTCAGGTAGAGCCGCGCCTCGGGGGAGTTGATGTGCTTGTAGAGCGTCAGCACCAGGTTGTTCGCCACGATCGAGTCGCCGGTCGCGAAGAAGGCGACCAGCCGGCCGATGAGGTGCTGCTCGGACGGGCTGAGCTTCGCGAGGTCGGCGACGTCCGAGTGGAGGTCGACCTCCTCCACCGTCCAGGTGTTCTTGATGGCGTCCCGGTAGCGCTCGTAGAAGTCCGGGTAGCGCATCGGGCGGAGCGTGAGCTCGAAGCCGGGGTCGAGAAGGTTCTTGGTGGACATCACTGGCAGGCCTCGCAGGACTCGGGGTTTTCCAGGGAGCAGGCGACGGCGTCCTCGGGGGCCGTCGCCTGGACGGGCACGGCGGCCCGGGCGGCGCGGGCGATCCGGGTCGCCGGGCGCGAACGCAGGTAGTACGTCGTCTTCAGCCCGGACTTCCAGGCGTACGCGTACATCGAGGAGAGCTTGCCGATGGTCGGCGTCTCCAGGAACAGGTTCAGGGACTGGGCCTGGTCCAGGTACGGCGTGCGGGCGGCGGCCATGTCGATCAGGCCGCGCTGCGGGATCTCCCACGCCGTGCGGTACAGGCGTCGTACCTCCTCGGGGATCCAGGCGAAGCCCTGCACCGAGCCGTTCGCCTCGCGCAGCGCCTCCCGGGTCCGGGCGTCCCAGACGCCCAGGTCCTTCAGCTCCCGCACCAGGTACGAGTTGACCTGGAGGAACTCACCCGACAGCGTCTCGCGCTTGAACAGGTTCGAGACCTGCGGCTCGATGCACTCGTAGACGCCCGCGATCGAGGCGATGGTCGCGGTGGGCGCGATGGCCAGGAGCAGGCTGTTGCGCATCCCGGTCTCGGCGATCCGCGCGCGCAGCGCCGCCCAGCGCTCCGGCCAGGTGAACTCGACGCCGTAGTGGTCGGGGTGCAGCACGCCCCGCGCGGTGCGGGTCTTCTCCCAGGCGGGCAGCGGTCCGTTGCGCTCGGCGAGGTCGGCGGAGGCCTCGTACGCGGCGAGCATGATCCGCTCGGCGATCCGGGTGGACAGGGCCTTGGCCTCGGGGGAGTCGAAGGGCAGCCGCAGCTTGAAGAAGACGTCCTGGAGACCCATGGCGCCCAGGCCCACCGGCCGCCACCGGGCGTTGGACCGGCCCGCCTGCTCGGTCGGGTAGAAGTTGATGTCGACGACCCGGTCCAGGAAGGTCACCGCGGTGCGGACCGTCCCGTCCAGCCGCTCCCAGTCGATGTCGCCGGTCGCCGGGTCGACGAAGGCCCCGAGGTTGACGGACCCCAGGTTGCAGACCGCCGTCTCGCCGTCGTCGGTGACCTCCAGGATCTCCGTGCAGAGGTTGGAGGAGTGCACGACGTGGCCGGGGGTCGCCGTCTGGTTGGCGGTGCGGTTGGCCGCGTCCTTGAAGGTCATCCAGCCGTTGCCGGTCTGCGCGAGGGTGCGCATCATCCGGCCGTACAGGTCACGGGCCGGGATGGTCCGCTGCGCGAGTCCGGCGGCCTCGGCCCTGCGGTAGGCGGCGTCGAACTCCGCGCCCCACAGGTCCACCAGCTCCGGCACGTCGGCGGGGGAGAACAGGGACCACGGTTCGTCGGCGTTCACCCGGCGCATGAACTCGTCCGGGATCCAGTGCGCGAGGTTGAGGTTGTGCGTACGGCGGGCGTCCTCACCGGTGTTGTCGCGCAGCTCCAGGAACTCCTCGATGTCGGAGTGCCAGGTCTCCAGGTAGACCGCGGCGGCGCCCTTGCGCCGGCCGCCCTGGTTCACGGCGGCGACCGAGGCGTCCAGGGTCTTCAGGAACGGCACGATGCCGTTGGAGTGCCCGTTGGTGCCGCGGATCAGCGAACCGCGGCCGCGGATGCGGGAGTACGACAGCCCGATGCCGCCGGCGTGCTTGGAGAGCCGGGCGACCTGGTGGTAGCGGTCGTAGATGGAGTCCAGCTCGTCCTTCGGGGAGTCGAGGAGGTAGCAGGACGACATCTGGGGGTGCCGGGTGCCGGAGTTGAAGAGGGTGGGGGAGGACGGGAGGTAGTCGAGGCGGCTCATGAGCCCGTAGAGCGCGGCGACCTCGTCCAGGGCGCGGGAGGTGTTGTCCTCGGCCAGTCCCGCGGCGACCCGGAGCATGAAGTGCTGCGGGGTCTCGACGACCTTGCGCGTGATCGGGTGCCGGAGCAGGTAGCGGCTGTGCAGGGTGCGCAGGCCGAAGTAGCCGAAGCGGTCGTCGGCGGCGGGGTCGACCAGTGCGTCCAGGCGCGCCGCGTGCAGCCGCGCGAACTCCGCGGTGCGGTCGGCGATGAGGCCCTCGCGGTGCCCCACCGCGACGGACTCGGTGAAGGACGTCACGCCCTGCGAGGCGGCCTCGTCCCGGATGGACACGGTGAGCAGGCGGGCCGCCAGCCGCGAGTAGGCGGGGTCCTCGGAGATCAGACCGGCGGCGGCCTCGGTGGCCAGCTCGCGCAACTCCGACTCGTCGGCCCGCGCGGACCGGCCGCGCAGCGCGGCGGCGGCGACCCGGCCGGGGTCGGTGTCGGGGAGGTCGGCGGTCAGCTCGGTCAGGATCCGCAGCAGGGCCGTTCCGGGACCGTCGGACTCCGGGACGGTCGTGGTCGCTGAAGCCGGTTCGGCTGGCGCGATGGTCACGTGGGGCTCTCCCTCGCTCGGCACGGGGCCTGGCGGAGGGCAGCGGGCAGCGCGAGCGCGCGAGGGCGCGCGTCGGAGACCCTGGCCCACTCCACGAGGCCCGGACGTCAGAACGCCCTGACCGGGTTGGCCGGGCGTGCTGTCGGCAGGTCCTCGGACTGACTCTCGTGCACGGATGCGCACAAGTACACCGTTGCGGGACAGTTCCGGATTCGCACCGGATTCCCCTGCGGCGACAGCGAGCATGAGCATACATCTAGTGCCGGGTCGTCACGTCACCCCCAGATGTTGTGTCGCGCCGGTGTCAGAGTGTCAACTCGTAGGTGAGGAGAGTGACGTCGTCCAGGTGCGGCACGGGATTCCAGTCCCGGTCCGGTGTGCGGACGAAGCCGAGACGTTCGTAGAGCCGGTGGGCGGTGTGCATGCTCCGCTGGCTCGACAGGACGACGGCCGTGCAGCCCTCCGTGGCCCGCGCCCGCTCGACGCACGCGCGCACGAGGGCCTCGCCGGCACCCTGGCCGCGGGCTTCGTGCGCGACCGCGAGCGCTCTGATCTCGGCCTCGCCGGGGCGGGCGATGTCGGCGACCGGGCCGGGCCCGGGGACGAAGGTGACGCCGCCGAGGAGGCGGTCCCCCCGCACGGCGACGAGCACCTCCGCGGCCGCGGCCCGGCCGGCCACGTCCTTCAGCACGGGCAGGTACTCGTCACCCTCGCCGTAGTCGAGGAGACCGTCCAGGAGATAGGCCCGTGCGGTGATGTCGCCGAGAGGTGCGTGTTCGGTGGGGTGCGCCGGCCGGATGACGATGTCCATGCGGGGGAGTATGTACGACAGCGGGCCGCCGAGGGGTGCTCTCGGCGGCCCGCTGCGCGGTGTACGGGTTGCTCGCGCGGCGCTCTAGTGGGCGCTTCCCGCGACGGCCGGGGGGAGTTCGACCTCCACGCCCGGGTCGCCCGCGTCCGCCGTGTAGTCCTCCGCCTTCGTCTCGTCGATGCCCTCCGGGGCCTTCAGGGCGCGCAGGGCGAAGGTCAGGACCACCGTCACCACCACGTTCAGCACGAACGCCGTGAGGCCGATGTAGCCGATCTCGCCGATGCCCGGGATCTCCTTGGCCGAGCCGCCGAAGTGCTTCTGGGTGGGGGAGGCGACGCCGTACGCCGCGGCCGTGCCGTAGACCATGCCGACCGCCCAGCCCGCGAGCAGGGCCCAGCGGTGGAACCAGCGGGTGAACAGGCCGCCCACCAGTGCCGGGAAGGTCTGCAGGATCCAGATGCCGCCCAGCAGCTGGAAGTTGATGGCGACCGTCTTGTCCATCGTGAGGACGAAGACCAGCGCGCCCACCTTCACCAGCAGGGACACCAGCTTGGAGACCTGGGCCTCCTGCTTCGGCGTGGCGTCCGGCTTGATGAAGTCCCGGTAGATGTTGCGGGTGAAGAGGTTCGCGGCCGCGATGGACATGATGGCCGCCGGGACCAGGGCGCCGATGCCGATCGCCGCGAAGGCCACGCCCGCGAACCAGTCCGGGAACATGTTCTCGAACAGCTGCGGGATCGCCAGCTGGCCGTTGGTGACCTTGACGCCGGCCGCGACGGCCATGAAGCCGAGCAGCGCCAGCAGGCCCAGCATCAGGGAGTACAGCGGCAGGATCGTGGTGTTGCGGCGGATCACGTCACGGCTCTTGGAGGAGAGCGTCGCCGTGATCGAGTGCGGGTACATGAACAGGGCGAGCGCGGAGCCCAACGCCAGTGTGGCGTACGTCCACTGGCCCGCCTCCGGCGGCGCCAGCGCGCCGCGCGGCTTGCCGGTCGCCGGATTGGTCTGGGCGAACGCGTGGGCCGCCTTGGCGAAGACGTCGTCGAAGCCGCCCAGCTTGATCGGGATGTAGATGATCGCCACCGCGATGACGAGGTAGATCAGCCCGTCCTTCACGAACGCGATGAGCGCGGGGGCGCGCAGGCCGGAGGAGTAGGTGTAGGCCGCCAGCACACCGAAGGCGATGAGCAGCGGCAGGTCCTTGACGAACCAGTTGGTGCCGTCGCCGCCGCCGACGCCCATCACGTCGAGCACCGCCTGGATGCCGACGAGTTGCAGGGCGATGTACGGCATCGTCGCCAGGATGCCGGTCAGCGCCACGGCCAGCGAGAGGCCCTTGGAGCCGAACCGGCCGCGCACGAAGTCCGAGGTCGTCACGTAGCCGTGCTTGTGGGAGACCGACCACAGGCGCGGCAGGAACGTGAAGATCAGCGGGTAGACCAGGATCGTGTACGGCACGGCGAAGAAGCCGGCCGCGCCCGCCGCGTAGATCGCCGCGGGTACGGCGACGAAGGTGTACGCCGTGTAGAGGTCGCCGCCCAGCAGGAACCAGGTGACCCAGGTCCCGAACGACCGGCCGCCCAGGCCCCATTCGTCGAGGCTGTGCTCGTTCTCGGCCTTGCGCCAGCGCGCGGCCAGGAATCCCATGACCGTGACGGCCAGGAAGAAGAAGACGAAGACGCCGAGCGCGACGCCGTTCACACCGTCCTTCACCGCTGCGCACCCCCGCTCGTGCGACCCGCCTTGCGGGCGCGCTGGTCACGCTGCCACAGCTGGTACGCGGTCATGGTGAGCGCGGTGGAGATCAGCACCCACAGCATCTGGTACCAGTAGAAGAACGGGATCCCGATGAACGTCGGGTCTGTCCTGGCGTAGGAGCCCACCCACAGCATCGCCACGAAGGGCGCGACGAGGCAGACGGCGATGACCACGCGTACAGGTGTCACCACCGGCTGCCTCACTTCAGGTACATCCGACATACCGCGGCTCCGTCCCCTCACCGTTCGCCTGTGTAATGCGCAGGCAATCTAGGTCACGGCGTCACCGGAGCGGAAGTAGCCGTCCGGCCTCTCGGTATGTCGATTCCGTGAAGGGTCGTGCCGGTCGGTCCGGTGAAGGGTCGTGCCGGTCGGTCCGGTGAAGGGTCGTGCCGGTCGGTCCGGTGAAGGGTCGTGCCGGTCGGTTCGGTGAAGGGGGCGCCGGTCAGTCCTGTGGGCGCTTGAGGCGGGCCACGAACTTGTAGCGGTCGCCGCGGTAGACCGACCGCACCCACTCCACCGGCTGGCCCTCGCGGTCCAGGGAGTGCCGGGAGAGCATCAGCATCGGCAGGCCGACGTCGGTGCCGAGCAGGCCTGCCTCGCGGGGGGTCGCCAGCGAGGTCTCGATGGTCTCCTCGGCCTCCGCGAGACGGACGTCGTACACCTCGGCGAGGGCGGTGTACAGGGACGTGTACTTGACGAGGGAGCGGCGCAGGGCCGGGAAGCGCTTCGCGCTCAGGTGCGTGGTCTCGATCGCCATCGGCTCGCCGTTGGCCATGCGCAGCCGCTCGATGCGCAGCACCCGGCCGCCCGCGCTTATGTCGAGCAGGCCGGCCAGCCGGTCGTCGGCCGTGATGTAGCCGATGTCCAGCAGTTGCGAGGTCGGCTCCAGACCCTGGGCGCGCATGTCCTCGGTGTACGAGGTGAGCTGGAGCGCCTGGGAGACCTTCGGCTTGGCGACGAAGGTGCCCTTGCCCTGGATGCGTTCGAGACGGCCCTCGACGACCAGTTCCTGGAGGGCCTGGCGGACGGTGGTGCGGGAGGTGTCGAACTCGGCGGCCAGGGTGCGCTCGGGCGGGACCGGGGTGCCGGGTGCCTGGGTCTCGGTGATGTCGAGGAGGTGCTTCTTCAGGCGGTAGTACTTGGGCACGCGCGCGGTACGGACGGCTGTCCCGCTCTCGTTCTCCGCACTGCTGACGTCGGTGCTCATGCTCCGCCTTCCCGGCTCCTGATGCGGCTCGCCTCGTGGCACGGCAGCGTACCGGGATTCGCCCCGCACGCTGCGTGATCCCTTCTGTATACCGTCGCGGGCCCTTCTGGTCTAGTCCACCACTCGAGTGGTCTACCGGAATTGTCTCGTCCGCGCCGCGGGTTTTCGAGGGCTTCTTACTTAAAGGTTCTTGCATATATAGGTCGCATAACGGCTGGTGGGAGCCCATTCGGCCACCCTTGACACGCCTGGTGGTCTGGGCCAAGCTTCCCGCACTGGTCTACACCATTGGTCCAGGTCCCGGCCCAACGCTCGCGCGGGGAGGCAGGGGGGTTTGTGGCATCCCTGAGGAGGGTGGCGTGAAGCGCAAGCTGATAGCCGCGATGGGTATCGCGGGCATGGTCTTCTCCGTAGCGGCGTGTGGCAGTGACAACAAGGGCGACGGCAAGTCCCAGGGCGCGGACGCCAAGGAACTGACCGTCTGGCTCACGGTGGACGCGCAGAACAACTGGCCGGAGCTGGTGAAGGCCGCCGACGCCGCCGTACAGAAGAAGCACCCCGGCATCAAGATCAAGCACGAGTACTACGGCTGGCCCGACAAGAACACCAAGCTGGACGCCGTCCTCGCCACGGACAAGGCCCCCGACGTGGTGGAGATGGGCAACACCGAGATGCTCGGCTACATGGTCAAGGGTGCCTTCGCCCCCGTCGACGCCGCCCAGTTCAGCAACTCCGGCCAGTGGCTGGACGGCCTCAAGGCCTCGGTGACCTACGACGGCAAGACCTACGGCGTGCCCTACTACGCCGGTGGCCGCGTCGCCAACTGGCGCAAGGACATCGCCGCCTCGGCCGGCATCAAGACCACCCCGAAGACCTACACCGAGCTGACCGCCGACCTGGACAAGATCCAGAAGAAGGAGGGCGACAAGTTCAGCGCCTGGTACCAGCCCACCCGCGACTGGTACGCGGCCATGTCCTTCGTCTACGACGCGGGCGGCTCCATCGCCGTGCAGTCCGGCGGCCAGTGGAAGGGCAACCTCTCCTCCCCGGAGTCCCTCAAGGGCCTCGACGAGTTCAAGAACGTCATCGACAAGTACATGCACGGTGACAAGACCAAGGACGAGTCCGACCGGTACATCGTCTACGGCCAGGGCAAGTCGGCGATGATCTTCGGCGCGGCCTGGGAGGGCGCCACCGCGGCCGACCCGAAGAACGACAAGACCGGCGGCAAGCTGAAGGACGACCTCGTCAACTTCGTGATGCCCGGCCCGTCCGGCAAGAACATGCCGGTCTTCCTGGGCGGCTCCGACCTCGCCATCCCGGTGAAGTCCAAGGCCCAGGGCGTCGCCGCCGAGTGGATCAACGCGTTCACCGGTCCCGCCGGCCAGAAGGGCCTGATGGGCAAGGGCAACCTGCCCAACAACAAGACCGACCTCGCGACGCTGAAGAACGACCCGGCGACCGCGGTGCCCGCCGAGGCGGCCGCGTCCAACTGGTTCGTGCCGATGGCGCCGGGCTGGGGGCAGGTCGAGAAGGCCCAGGTCCTGCAGAACATGCTGCAGAACATCGGGACCGGCAAGCAGTCGGTTCAGGAGGCCGCCAAGGCCGCGGACGCCGCGATCGACAAGGTCATCAACACCAAGTAGTCGGCCTGCGGCCGGGCCTGGGCGACGGGGTCCAGGCTCGGCCGGTGGGCGAGATCAGAAAGTGCCGCGTCGGGGTGTGGGGTCGCTGCGGGCCGGTGGGGGTTGATCGCGCAGTTCCCCGCGCCCCTGAAGGGGCGCTTCACCTGACGTTTCTCGAACTGCTAGGAGCGCGCGATGAGTGCCGTTGACACGACCACACCCCCCAAGGTGCCGGCACCCCCACCGGAGCCCTTGAAGAGACCCCGCGCGAACCGGCGTTCCGGCGGGCCCGCCGTCCCCTGGCTGCTGCTGGCGCCCTGCCTCGCCGTTCTCGCGCTCGTCCTCGGCTACCCCTTCTACCGGCTGGTCACCCTCTCCTTCCAGGAGTTCGGGCAGTCCCAGCTGTGGGGGTTCAAGCCCGCCGAGTGGGTCGGCCTCGGGAACTTCTCCCAGGTCCTCGGCGACACCGAGTTCTGGCAGGTCGTGCTGCGCACGATCGTCTTCGCGGTCGGCTGCGTGGTCTTCACCATGGTCGTCGGCATGCTCATCGCCCTGCTGCTGCAGAAGGTCTCCGGCTGGGTGAAGACCCTGGTCAACATCGTGCTCGTGGCCAGCTGGGGCATGCCGGTCATCGTCGCCACCACGCTCTTCAAGTGGCTCTTCGACTCGGACTACGGCATCCTCAACGCCCTGCTCAGCAAGGTCCCGGGCGTGCAGATGATCGGCCACAACTGGTTCGCCAGCGGCCCCCAGGGACTGGCCGTGATCATGCTGCTGGTCGTCTGGGGCGCGGTGCCCTTCGTGGTCATCACGCTGAGCGCGGGCCTCACCCAGGTCCCCAAGGAACTCGAGGAGGCGGCCCGCCTCGACGGCGCCGGCGCCTGGGGCGTCTTCCGCTACGTCACCCTGCCCGTCCTCAAACCGATCATCGTGATGCTCACGACGCTCTCGGTCATCTGGGACATGGGTGTCTTCCCGCAGGTGTTCGTGATGCGCGGCGGCCACCCCGAACCCGAGTTCCAGCTGCTGACCACCTACTCCTACGACCGTGCCTTCGTGGTCAACGACTACGGACAGGGCTCCGCGATCGCCCTGCTCACCGTGCTCCTCCTGCTCGGTGTCGTCGCCGTGTACATGCGCCAGATGCTGAAGATCGGAGAGGTCGAATGAGCACCGTCGCCACCCCTCGCAAGGGGTCCCGCTGGGGCTGGAACATCCTCGGCCTCCTCGTCTTCGTCATCGCCGGCTTCCCCGTCTACTGGATGCTCAACACGGCGTTCAAGCCCGCGAAGGACGCCATCGACCCGGACCCGAGCCTGCTGCCCACCGGCATCACCCTGTCCAACTTCCGCCGCGCGCTGGACATCGCCGACTTCTGGGGACCGGTGGGCCGCAGCCTCGTCGTCTCGCTCTCCGTCGTCGCGATCGGCATGGTCATCGGCCTGCTCGCCGCCCTCGCCATCTCCCGGTTCGCCTTCCGCGGCCGCAAGATCGTGATCGTCGGCATCCTCGCGGTCCAGATGGTCCCGCTGGTCGCCATGATCATCCCGGTCTTCCTGCTCCTCAACGACCTGGACCAGTACGACAAGCTCAGCGGCCTGATCATCACCTACCTGACCTTCATCCTGCCGTTCACGGTGTGGACCCTGCGCGGCTTCATCGTCAACATCCCGAAGGAGCTGGAGGAGGCCGCCATGGTCGACGGCTGCTCCCGCACCGGCGCCTTCATCCGCGTGGTCTTCCCCCTCCTCGCCCCCGGCATGGTCGCCACCTCGGTCTACGCCTTCATCCAGGCCTGGAACGAGTACCTGTACGCCCTGATGCTGCTCAGCCAGGAGCACCAGACCGCGACCGTCTGGCTCGCCAACTTCACCACCAAGCACGGCACCGAATACGCCCCGATGATGGCCGGCTCCACCATGATGGCCGTGCCGATCGTCGCCCTCTTCCTCCTCGTCCAGCGCAAGATGGCCGCGGGCCTCACCGCGGGCGCCGTGAAGGGATAACCCCATCCGATGACGACATTCGCCAGCGGTACGGCTGCGTCCAACTCGAAGGACGGTGTCACGCGCGACGCGCTGACCGTCCTGCAGCCCGGCTTCACCGGCACCACGGCCCCCGACTGGCTGCTGCGCCGGCTCGGTGAGGGCCTCGCCTCCGTGGGCCTGTTCGGCCGCAACATCGTGTCGGCCGAACAGCTGACCGCGCTCACCGCCCAGTTGCGGGCCGAACGGGACGACGTCCTGGTGGCCATCGACGAGGAGGCCGGTGACGTCACCCGCCTGGAGGTGCGCACCGGCTCCTCCTTCCCCGGCAACCACGCCCTCGGAGCCGTCGACGACCCGGAGCTGACCCGCCAGGTCGCCCTCGAACTGGGCCGCCGCCTGGCCGCCTGCGGGGTGAACCTCGACTGGGCCCCGTCCGCCGACGTCAACTCCGACCCGGCCAACCCCGTGATCGGCGTC
The DNA here is from genome assembly GCF_040703965.1 of Streptomyces sp. NPDC006655. NCBI lineage: Bacteria > Bacillati > Actinomycetota > Actinomycetes > Kitasatosporales > Streptomycetaceae > Streptomyces > Streptomyces sp. NPDC006655. The sequence goes on from NZ_JBEYJU010000002.1 coordinate 150,502, forward strand.
CGCTCCTTCGGCGCCGACCAGGACCTGGTCGCCCGCCACACGGCCGCCTACGTCACCGGCCTCCAGGCGGCCGGGGTCGCCGCCTGCACCAAGCACTTCCCGGGCCACGGCGACACCGCCGTCGACTCCCACCACGCCATGCCCCGCATCGACGCGACCGCCGACGTCCTCGGCGCCCGCGAACTGGTCCCGTTCCGCGCGGCCATCGCGGCCGGCACCCGTGCCGTGATGAGCGCGCACATCCTGGTCCCCGCCCTGGACCCGGCCCGCCCGGCGACGCTGTCCCGCACCGTCCTCACCGACCTGCTGCGCGGCGAACTCGGCTACGAGGGCCTGATCGTCACCGACGGCATGGAGATGCAGGCCATCTCCGCGACCTACGGCATCGAACACGGCAGCGTCCTGGCCATCGCCGCGGGCGCCGACGCGATCTGCGTGGGCGGCGGCCTCTCCGACGAGGCGACGGTGCGCAGGCTGCGCGACGCCCTGGTCGCCGCGGTCCGCTCCGGGGAACTTCCGGAGGAACGCCTGGCCGACGCGGCGCGGCGGGTACGGGCCCTGGCCCGCTGGACGGCGACGACGAAACCGGCGCCCGCGGACCCCGCGCTCACCGACATCGGTCTGGTCGCGGCCCGCCGCGCGCTTCATGTGACGCGCGTCGACTCCGGCACCCCGCTGACCGCGGCCCCCTTCGTCGCCTCCTTCGCCCCGGTGGCGAACATCGCGGTGGGCACGGAGACCCCCTGGGGCGTGGCCGCCGAACTCACCCGCCTGCTGCCCGGCACCGAGACCGGCACCTTCACCGGCGAGGACGCGGGCGAGCGGGCCCTGGCGGCGGCCGGGGACCGCCGGATCGTCGCCGTGGTCCGCGACGAGCACCGTCACCCGTGGATGGGCCGCGCCCTGGACCTCCTGCTCGGGGCCCGCCCGGACACGATCGTGGTGGAAATGGGCGTCCCCCAGGCTCCCCCGAGGGGCGCCCTCCACATCGCCACCCACGGAGCGGCACGAGTGTGCGGCACCGCGGCCGCGGAGGCGATGACACCCCGCTAGCGCCCCGTCAGGGGCGCGGGGCTGTGTCGGATCTGCGGCTGCCGCTGCCTGGGCGCGACCAGTGCTGTGACCGGAAAGGTTCACCGGCTCGCGACGCCCGGCACGGCACCTCGCTGCGTTGTCGCAACGCCCGAGTACATCCAGTACGCGGGCGATGCTCCGCCTTGCGATGCACCGCACCGGACGCCGCGAGCCTCCGGCGAACCCTTCCGGTCACAGCACTAGTGCCCCGCACGTGACGCACGACCGTCAGATCCCCTGCCACGACGGCTTGTTGTCGAAGGTGTACCGGAAGTAGTCCGCGTGCTTCAGCTTGGACGCGGCGCCCTCGTCGACCACGACGGTGGCATGCGGATGCAACTGAAGCGCCGACGCGGGACACACCGCGGCCAGCGGCCCCTCCACGGTCGCCGCGACCGCGTCGGCCTTGCCCTCTCCGATGGCGAGCAGCACCAGGTGCCGTGCCTCCAGGATCGTCCCGATGCCCTGGGTGATCACGTGGTGCGGCACCTGCTCGACGTCTCCGTCGAAGAACCGGGCGTTGTCGAGGCGGGTCTGCTCGGTGAGCGTCTTGATCCGGGTGCGGGAGGCCAGCGAGGAGCACGGCTCGTTGAACCCGATGTGCCCGTCGGTGCCGATCCCGAGCAGCTGCAGGTCCACGCCACCGGCCTGGGCCAGCGCCGCGTCGTACGCCGCGCAGGCGCCCCGCACGTCCGCGGCGGTGCCGTCGGGGCCCAGAAACGCCTCCATCGGGATTCCGAGCGGCTCCAGCACCTCGCGCCGCAGCACCGAGCGGTACGACTCCGGATGCTCGGCCGGCAGCCCCACGTACTCGTCGAGCTGGGCTATCCGCGCCCGGGACGTGTCCACCGCACCGGCCCGCACCTTCGCCGTGAGGGCCTGGTAGACGGGCAGCGGCGTCGAGCCGGTGGCCACCCCGAGCAACGCGTCGGGCCTGCGCCGCAGCAACTGCGCCATGGCCTCGGCGATCAGCTCGCCACCCGCCGCGGCGTCCGGAACGATGACAACTTCCACGCTGGCCTGCCGTTCTGAAAGGGGCTGGAGGGGTCTCCACGTCTCTGTGGTTTAGACCAATCTAATGGGACTAATCTTACAGAACCAGCCCCTGTCGCCCCGGGTCGGGCGCCGCCGGGGAAAACTTGTCCCGGCCATCCGTCCCCACGGCCGACTCCGGCGGGCTAGGCTGCGGTCGGATCAACTGTGAACAGTCTCCAACGCATGGACACACAGGGTGGTCTAGTCCACAATTGCGTACGAGGGCTGGACGTACGGCGCGTCGACGCGGCCGTACCGCACAGCCATACCGCTTCCGTCCTCCCCGCACAGGAGGGCGGACCGAGGAACCGGCGCTCTCTGCCCTGACTGCCCCGGGTCCTCACCTTCGGCCGACCGGGACCGCACAGCCCACGGCCGTTGCTGCTCCGGGCTGCGGTGCCGGGAGGGTTGAGGGTCCCTCTCAGGCGCCGCGGCCCGCGGGTGTTTTTAGGCCACGAACAGACCCGCGGGTACGCTCGCAGACGTGCCCTCCATGAACGAACTGGTCCGCCAGCACACCGCCCTCGGCGACTCCGACCTCGAGTGGCTCCATCTGCTGGTCTCGGAGTGGCAGCTGCTCTCCGACCTCTCCTTCGCCGACCTGGTCCTCTGGGTGCCCACCCGGGACGGCACCCGCTACGTCTCGGTGGCGCAGATGCGCCCCAACACCGGCCCCACCTCCTACCAGGACGACATGGTCGGCCACCTGGTCCCGCGCGGCCGGCGGCCCATGCTGGACATCGCCCTGGACGAGGGACGCATCGTCCGCGAGGGCGACCCGGAGTGGCGTGAAGAGGTCCCCGTACGGGTCGAGTCCATCCCGGTGCGGCGCGAGGGCCGGGTGCTCGGGGTGATCGCCCGCAACACCAACCTGCTGACCGTGCGCACCCCGAGCCGCCTGGAGCTGACCTACCTCCAGAGCGCCTCGGACCTGGCGCAGATGATCGCTGCCGGATCGTTTCCCTTCGCCAACCAGCAGGTCGACATGGACGCCTCCCCGCGCGTCGGCGACGGCCTGATCCGGGTGGACGCGGACGGGGTCGTCCAGTACGCCTCCCCGAACGCGCTCTCCGCGTACCACCGCCTCGGCCTCGCCGCCGACCTGCTCGGCCACCACCTGGGCCAGACCACGGCCGAACTCGCCCCGACCAAGGGGCCGGTGGACGAGGCGCTCGCCAAGGTCGCCAGCGGCTGGGCGCCGCGCGAGTTCGAGATCGAGTCCGACGACGGGGTGATCCAGTTCCGGGCGATCCCGCTCAAGCCCAAGGGCACCCGTATCGGTTCGCTGGTGCTGCTCCGGGACGTCACCGAACTGCGGCGCCGCGAACGGGAACTGATCACCAAGGACGCCACCATCCGGGAGATCCACCACCGGGTGAAGAACAACCTCCAGACGGTCGCCGCCCTGCTGCGCCTCCAGGCCCGGCGCATCGAGTCGGAGCGCGGCCGGGAGGCCCTGGAGGAGGCCGTACGGCGGGTCGGCTCGATCGCCATCGTGCATGAGACGCTGTCTCAGAACCTGGACGAGCGGGTGGAGTTCGACGAGATCGCCGACCGGGTGCTGGCGATGGTCGCCGAGATCTCGCCGGGCAAGGTCACCGGCCGCCGCACCGGCCGCTTCGGGATACTCGACGCCGAGGTCGCCACCCCGTTGTCGATGGTTCTCACCGAGATCTTGCAGAACGCCCTGGAACACGGCTTCCGCGAGGGCGACACCGGCACGGTCGAGGTGACGGCGGTGCGCGGCGGCACCACCAAGGAGGCCCGTCTGCTGGTCACCGTCCAGGACGACGGCGTCGGCCTGCCCGAGGGCTTCGACCCGCACCGCTCGGGCAACCTCGGTCTTCAGATCGTACGAACCCTGGTGGAGGGCGAGTTGGGCGGCACGTTCGACATGGTGCCGGCACCGGAGCGGGGGACCCGGGTGATCCTGGACGTGCCGGTGCGGGCGCAGAAGTAGGCCGGTCCGGGGCGGACAGCAAAGAGCCCCGGACCTGGTGGATCCGGGGCTGTTCGCTCGTTGCTGCTCTTGAGCGCATCGGGGGTACTGCGCGCTGCGGCTCGGGGGCGGGAGATGCGTACTCGCTGTACGCGCCGCCAAGCTCAGGCTAGCGGGGTGGGTAGGGTCAGGCGGAGGCCTGACGGGCCCGGTTGCGGGCGGCACGGCGCTTCATCGCGCGACGCTCGTCCTCGCTGAGACCACCCCAGACGCCGGAGTCCTGGCCGGACTCGAGCGCCCACTGCAGACACTGGTCCATCACAGGACAGCGACGGCAGACGGCCTTGGCTTCCTCGATCTGCAGCAGCGCAGGACCAGTGTTGCCGATGGGGAAGAAGAGCTCGGGGTCTTCCTCGCGGCAAACGGCGTTGTGACGCCAGTCCATGGCTGCTACCTCTCCTTGGTATTACATGCACGTTGCTTGTGAATGTGAACGCTTTCACGAATCCCTCAACAAGTGAAGGGCCGACCGCCAGGTTCCCTGGCAGGGGGTCCTGTGAGTTGAAGGGGGATTCCGGTGATCAGTGGACGCCGGTGTTGCGGGCCGTCCCGACCGCCACGTAGAGCCTCGCAAACCTCAGCGGCGGATACAACCCCTTCCGGAAAGTTTTTTTTGATTCCTCGGTGTCGACTGGGTCACAGCCGTACTTCCATGGGGTGGACCCTGGCCTAAACGTTCGAGTGAAAGGACTTTGGCCCGTTCCGCTCACACAATCACACGCAGTGCGCGGCGTACGCCTGTGAACGTCACGCTCGTACGCAGTCCTAGGTGGTCGCCGTCCATCTGAAGGGGGAGGGGGACCTTCGAATGCAAGGTGAACTGGTCCAGGTCGTGCAGCGACACCGCATGCCTGCCATGGGGTCCGCGCTCGGGGGACGAAGTGAGCAACTGTGTGCCATACCGGGCAGCCACGGCGGACGACAGGCGGGTGAGACCGAGGACGTCGATGCCTTTATCGAACGAGGCCTTAGGTGACGTGTACATCGGGCGATTGCCGAGATACGTCCAGGGCGACGTGTTCGAGACTATCGCCACGACCAGGTCCTTGACCGGGTCGGCACCGGGCCTCTCCAGGGTGATCGGACCGTGCCGGCGGTGCTGCTCGCCGAGGAACTGGCGGATCACCTGCCGCACGTACAGCGCGTGCGTCGACTTCTTGCCGCGTTCGCGCTGCTGCTCGACCCGGCCGACCACGCCGGCGTCGAAACCCAGCCCCGCGTTGAAGGTGAACCAGCGGGCCGGGACCGCCTCGTCCTCGGTGCCCGGGGTGCCGGCGGTCAGTCCCAGTCCGACCAGGCGCTCGCGCTTCTCGCGGAGTGCGTCCAGCAGGTCGCCGGTGGCCTCGACCGGGTCGTTGGGCAGGCCCAGAGCGCGGGCGAAGACGTTGGTGGAGCCGCCGGGAACCACCGCGAGACCGGGCAGTCGGTCCGGGTCGGGGCCGCCGTGCAGCAGGCCGTTGACCACCTCGTTGACCGTACCGTCGCCGCCGAGCGCCACGACGAGGTCGATGTCGTCGCTGTCCGCCGCCTGCCGGGCCAGGTCGCGGGCGTGACCGCGGTACTCGGTGGTGACCGCCTCCAGCTTCACCTCGCTCGCCAGCGCGTGGATCAGGACATCGCGCCTACGTGCGCTTGTGGTGGTTGCTGCCGGATTGACCACGAGAAGTGCACGCATGGATTGCAGCGTACCTACTGGAAAGTACCGGGCCCAGACCGAGTTAGGGATCGGGTAAGAGAAAGGGGCGTGAGCCTCAACACTCGGGCCCGTCCGGCCCGCGGGCTACCCTTCTGGGGTGAGCGATGCGTCTACGGCTGTGAAGGCCGACGGAACCGAAGGCCCCCGTCCGCGGCGGCTGACGTACGCCGCTGCGCTGGCCGGGCTCGAAGGGCTCGCGCTGGTGGCCGGCGGGGTGTGGATGCTCGTGCTCGGGGTAACCGGCTCACCGGACGACCGGGGCCAGGCGGTCACCGGGGGCGTCACCGTGATCGTGCTGGCGCTGCTGCCGTTGCTCGCCGCGCGCGGGTTGCTGCGGCGCAGGAGCTGGAGCCGGGGCCCGGCCGTGATCACGCAGATCATGGCGCTGCCGGTGGCCTACAACCTGCTGCAGGCCGACAGCGTGGCGATTCCGGTGGGGATCGCTCTGGCCGTGGTGGCCGTGGCCGCCCTGGTGCTGCTGGTGAACTCTGCCACCACCCAGGCCCTCGGCATCAAGGGGCCCGGGCGCAGTAGCTGATCCGGGTGCCACGAGGGCGGCGCGACCTACTCCTCGACCAGCAGCTTCTCCCGCAGCTGGGCCAGGGTCCGCGCCAGCAGCCGGGAGACGTGCATCTGGGAGATGCCGACCTCCTGGGCGATCTGTGACTGGGTCATGTTGCCGAAGAAGCGGAGGAGAAGGATCCGCTTCTCCCGCGGCGGGAGGTCCTCCAGGAGGGGCTTGAGCGACTCCCGGTACTCGACGCCCTCCAGGGCCTCGTCCTCCGCGCCGAGGGTGTCGGCGACCGCCGGGGACTCGTCGTCGGTGTCGGGGACGTCCAGGGACAGCGTGGAGTAGGCGTTGGCCGACTCCAGACCCTCCAGGACCTCCTCCTCCGAGATCGCCAGCTTCTCGGCCAGTTCGTGGACCGTGGGGGAGCGGCCGTGCTGCTGGGACAGCTCCGCCGTGGCGGTCGTGAGCGCGAGGCGCAGCTCCTGGAGACGGCGCGGTACCCGGACCGCCCAGCCCTTGTCGCGGAAGTGGCGCTTGATCTCGCCGACCACGGTCGGGGTGGCGTACGTGGAGAACTCCACACCCCGGTCCGGGTCGAACCGGTCGACCGACTTGATCAGGCCGATGGTGGCGACCTGGGTGAGGTCGTCCAGCGGCTCGCCGCGGTTGCGGAACCGGCGCGCCAGGTGCTCCACGAGCGGCAGGTGCATCCGGACCAGCTGGTTGCGCAGCTCCGCGTACTCGGCGCTGCCCTCCTTGAGCGCGCGCAGCTCGACGAACTTGGCACGCGCGCCGCTGCGGTCCTGAGGTTCGTGCTGGGATGCCTGCACCACCTCCGCGGCCAGCGCCTCGTCGTCGGCGTTTCGCTCGTGCTCGCTCATCGTCCCGCCCGTCGCCCTTCCGCGAGCCTTCGCCCCGGCCCGGTCCGGGGCCACGACCCCGTTCCGCCCTTCCGCGGGCGCGCTCTGCACGGCACCGTCCGGACCGGGCCGCACGGAGGGGTCCTCCGGATGCGGCCTGGCCTGTTCAGGGATGCCGTCGATGCCGTCAGCCATGCGGCGGGACCCGACCTCGGGGCCTTCGCCCCCGGCCGGCAGCCCCCGTGTGCCGCGCTCTTCGTCCCGCACCGGCCCGTCCCCGTTCCTCACGCCGGCCCGGGTCCCGCGCCGCGCTGTTTGTAGAGGCTGATCGACACGGTCTTGTCCTCGTCGACGGCCGACGAGACCTTGCCCGCCAGGGCCGACAGCACGGTCCAGGCGAAAGTGTCGCGCGAAGGGGCGTGCCCGTCCGTGGTCGGGGCGGAGACCGTGACCTCCAGCGAGTCGTCGACGAGGCGGAAGACACAGCTGAGCACCGAGCCGGCGACGGCCTGCTGGAGCAGGATCGCGCAGGCCTCGTCCACCGCGATGCGCAGGTCCTCGATCTCGTCCAGGGTGAAGTCCAAGCGGGCGGCGAGACCGGCCGTGGCCGTGCGCAGCACCGACAGGTAGGCACCCGCAGCCGGCAGCCGGACTTCCACGAAGTCCTGGGTCGCGGGCTCGCCTGCGATCTGGGACACCCTCACCTCCATGGTGGTACAAGCTTCTCGGGGCCGAGGGTCGCCCCCCGGGGTAACGCACTTCGTGGTTCAGCGGTGACGCTACCGCGCTCCGAACTTTTCTGTCCTCGGGACCCCGACCCCTGGCGTCACTCACAGTAAACCTGCGGATACGCTCCGTGTCTAGGGGTCCGCCTTGCCCAATTGGGAAGAGCGCGCGCCGGGTTGACGTACCCCGGCGCCGAACCGTCGAACCGTCGGCACGGCCGCGTTCAGCGGCCGTAGTGCAGTGTCACACGAGGACGTGGTCGACGAAGCACCAGCGCCAGTCCTCACCGGGCTCGAACGTCCGCATCACCGGGTGACCGGAGGTCTCGTGGTGTCCCGTCGCGTGTCTTCCCGGTGACGAGTCGCAGCACGCCACGTGGCCACAGGTCAGACAGATCCGCAGCTGGACCGGGTGCCAGCCCTTGGCGAGACACTCGGGACAGGTCTCGTTCAGGGGGTCGGGTTCAGGGTGCGGCAGCGCGCCGGCATGCGTGCACTGTTTCATGATTGCCAGATTACGACGGGCGTGCGGGTGGCCGCGCGGAAAATGAGGGTGGGCGAGGATCATGGACGTGATGCCACTGTTGCTGCTGGTGGCGGGGAGCACCGTGATCGCGGCGGCCGCCCGGCGGACCCCCGTGCCCGCACCGCTGCTCCTGGTCGCGGTCGGTCTGGCGGTGTCGTACGTCCCCGGCGTGCCGGACTACACCCTCGACCCGGAGGTCGTCCTCCCGCTCCTGCTGCCCCCGCTCCTGTACACCTCGGCGTCCGACAGCTCCTACCTCGATCTGCGGGCCCAGATGAGACCGGTCGCGCTGCTCTCGGTCGGATACGTCCTCTTCGCCACCGTCGTGGTCGGCTGGGCGGTGTATCTGCTCGTGCCCGGCATGCCGCTGCCCGCGGCGCTGGTGCTGGGCGCGGTGGTGGCCCCGCCGGACGCGGTGGCGGCGACCGCGGTGGCCCGCCGGGTCGGGCTCCCGTCCCGCATCACGACGATCCTCCAGGGCGAGTCCCTGCTCAACGACGCCACCGCGATCACGGCGTACAAGGTCGCCCTCGGGGCCGCCGTCGGCGCGGGCGCGACCTGGGTCGGGGGCATCGAGGAGTTCCTGCTCGCGGCGGTCGGCGGCGTCGGCGTCGGCCTGCTCCTCATGGCGCCGCTGCACTGGCTGCGCACCCGCCTGAAGGAGCCGCTGCTCCAGAACACGCTCTCCCTGCTCATCCCGTTCGTGGCGTACGGCGTCGCGGAGCAGCTGCACGCCTCCGGCGTCCTCGCCGTCGTGGTGGTCGCCCTCTACCTCGGCCACCGCGCGTGGGAGGTCGACTTCGCCACCCGCCTCCAGGAGGAGGCGGTCTGGAAGATGGTCGCGTTCATCCTCGAATCGGCGGTGTTCGCACTGATCGGCCTGCAACTCCCGATCGTCCTGCGGGGCCTCGGCCAGTACGAGGGGGCCGAGGCCGTCTGGTACGCCATAGCCGTCTTCCTGGTCGTCGTGGCCGCCCGCTTCGCCTGGTGCTACCCGGCGACCTTCCTGCCCCGGATGTTCTCCGCGCGGATCAGGGAACGCGAGTCCAACCCCACCTGGAAGGGCGCGATGGTGACGTCGTGGGCCGGGATGCGCGGGGTGGTCTCGCTCGCCATCGCCTTCTCGATCCCCGTCACCGTGAAGGGCGGCGGTGCCTTCCCGCACCGCAACCTGCTCCTCTTCCTGACCTTCACCACCGTGATCGGCACCCTGGTGGTGCAGGGGCTGACCCTGCCGCCGCTGATCCGCCGGCTGCGCTTCCCCGGCCGTGACCCGCAGGCCGAGACCCTCGCCGAGGCCAACGCCCAGGCGCAGGCCTCCCGCGCGGCCGAGGCCCGCCTCGACGAACTGCTCACCGACGACCGCAACCAGCTCCCGCCCTCGCTCGCCGACCGTCTCCGCATCATGCTGGAGCGCCGCCGCAACGCCGTCTGGGAGCGCCTCGGCCAGACCAACCCCGTCACCGGCGAGACGGTCGACGACACCTACCGCCGCCTCTCCCGCGAGATGATCAGCTCCGAACGCGAGGTGTTCGTCCGCCTCCGCGACCACCGCTACATCGACGACGAGATGCTGCGCACCCTGCTGCGCCGGCTGGACCTGGAGGAGGCGGCGGCCTACCGGGAGGCGGGCTGAGCCGCCGCGGGCGCCCCGGCCCGGTGGCGGCGCCGGTCAGGCCGTGACGACCGCCGCCACCCTGGTCCCCGGTGCGAACGCCCCTTCCGCCGCCAGCGCGGCGAGCCCGAACAGCAACTTGGCCACGTACAGCCGCTCGACCCGCATCCCGTGCCTGGCCTCGAAGTCCGTCGCGAAGGCGTCGAGTTCGGGTGTGGTGCGCCCGTACCCCCCGCAGTGGAACCGCTCGTCCAGCGACCAGTCACCCGACCGCGACCCGAACGCCGCCACCTGCAGCCGTGTCGTCTCCCCGTCCAGGAACCCGCCCTTGAGCACCGGCACGCCCAACGCCCGCTGCCCGGCGCCGAGGCCCGCGGCCAGCCCGGCCAGCGTGCCACCGGTGCCGCAGGCGACCGCGGCCACGTCGGCCCGCCCCCGCAGCTCCTCGCCGAGGGCACGGCAGCCCCGCACCGCCGCCGCGTTGCTGCCGCCCTCCGGTACGACGTACGCGTTCTCCGCCCCCGCCGCCCGCAGCAGACCGGCGAGCACCTCCGGCTCAGCCTTCCGTCGATACGTCGACCTGTCGACGAAGTGCAGCCGCATGCCGTCGGCCGCGCACCGTGCGAGGGAGGGGTTCAGGGGCCGGTCGGCCAGTTCGCCGCCCCGCACCACCCCCACCGTCGGGAAGCCGAGCAGGCGGCCCGCGGCGGCCGTCGCCCGCAGGTGGTTGGAGTACGCGCCGCCGAAGGTGACGATCGGCCGGCCGGCCGCCGCCTCGATGTTCGGGACCAGCTTGCGCCACTTGTTGCCGATCAGGTCCGGGTGGATCAGGTCGTCCCGCTTGAGGAGCAGCCGGACGCCGTGCCGGGCGAAGCGGTCGTCGGCCACCTCCTCAAGAGGGGACGGCAGCCGCGGCTCGAGTATGTCGGCGCTGGTCACGTCGTCATTGTCGCGCGGACGCCCGGCGAGGTGGCCGCCCGGGGCGCCCACCCGGGCGGCGGCGCGGGGCTGCTCGCGCGGTCACTTCAGACGGTCCCGGACGCGCTCGCGCAGCCAGGCCATGGAGAAACCGCGCGGATCCACCTTTCCCGGCTGCCACTCGGCGTGCCCGATCACCGACCGCTCCGACCACCCGTGCCGCCGGCACACCGCCGCGGCCACCTTCTCGACCGCCTCCAGCTGGGCCGGGGGCCAGGGATCCTCGCCGTCGCCCAGGTTCTCGCACTCGAAGCCGTAGAAGTGCCGGTTGCCGTCGGTGTTCGCCTCCCTGTCCAGGGGGAGGGCCTTCTCGGCGATCACGGCGCGCAGTACGTCGTCGTCGCCGAGCCCGGCGTGGTTGGCGCGGCCGTGGCCGACCAGGTGGACCGCGCCGTCCTTGGTGACGACGCCGTGGCACAGCGGGCCGGGCAGGTCGGGGCGGCCGTCGCGGCAGAGCCGGACGGTGCGCTCGGCGCCGGCGGTCGCCGTGTGGTGGATCATCAAGCCGTGGACGGGCCCCCAGGGGCCTTTGTGGTTGCGGTTGTGCTCCCGCCAGTCGCCGACCTCGACGACCCTGACGCCCTCGTCCCGCAGCGCGTCGAGGAAAGCACCCGCGGACATGGGTGGGGCCATGACCGCCTCCTTGGTCTTCGTGGGGGGTGTGCGATGAAACTCCGGCAATTTCTACAGAAGTCGGTCTTTCCGGGGTAGCCGCTCCCGGCCTGTTCGGATCGCGTACGAGTCGATCCGGACAAGTCGGCATATCGCGGGGCGGTAGGTGGGGCGAAGGGTCGGCATGCCCAGCGGTCCGATGATCTATTCCCGCTCTTTCGGGTAATGGTCCCGGCACGCTCGGTGATGACAGGGTGGCCGATGAGACCGATGCGCGGGCAGTTCGGCGTCCGCGCAGGTATGGGAGGGCATTTCCTTATGTCGGTAGGCGAAGAGGTCCGCACGGATCAGGGCAAGCCGCAGCAGTCTCTGGACACGGCGGCAGCGCGGAACCTGGCCACCACGACCAAGTCCGCGCCACAGATGCAGGAGATCAGCTCCCGCTGGCTGCTGCGGACACTGCCCTGGGTCGATGTGCAGGGCGGCACGTACCGGGTGAACCGACGGCTCACCTACACGGTCGGAGACGGCCGCATCACCTTCCTGAAGACCGGCGACCGTGTCGAGGTCATCCCGGCGGAGCTGGGCGAACTGCCCATCCTGCGCGCGTACGAGGACCAGGAGGTACTGGGGGAGCTGGCCCAGCGGTGCCGGCAGCGGGACTTCGGCCCGGGCGAGGTCATCGCCTCGTTCGGCAACCAGGCGGACGAGGTGTACCTGCTCGCCCACGGCCGCGTGGAGAAGGTGGGCACCGGCCCCTACGGCGACGACGCGGTGCTCGGCGTCCTCGCCGACGGCGCCTACTTCGGCGAGCAGGGGCTGATCGACCCGGACGCCATCTGGGAGTACACCGCCCGCGCGGACACGGCCTGCACCGTGCTGATCCTGTCCCGGCAGGACTTCGAGCAGGTCGCCGAGCGCGCCGACTCGCTGCGCGAGCACCTTCAGCACCTGCGCACGATCCCCGAGCAGCGCACCAACAAGTACGGCGAGAAGGAGGTCGCCCTCGCGGCAGGCCACAGCGGCGAACCCGACATCCCGCACACCTTCGTCGACTACGAGGCCCGGCCGCGGGAGTACGAACTGAGCATCGCCCAGACGGTGCTGCGTATCCACACCCGGGTGGCCGACCTCTACAACCAGCCGATGAACCAGACCGAGCACCAGTTGCGGCTCACCGTCGAGGCGTTGAAGGAGCGCCAGGAGCACGAGCTCGTCAACAACCCGGAGTTCGGCCTGCTCAGCAACTGCCAGTACGACCAGCGGCTCCAGCCGCACGACGGCGTGCCCAGCCCGGACGACATGGACGAACTGCTCAGCCGCCGCCGGGGCACCAAGCTCTTCCTCGCCCACCCGCGCGCCATCTCGGCCTTCGGGCGTGAGCTCAACAAGCGCGGACTGGTCCCGGAGACCGTCGAGATCGGCGGCAACCGCATCCCGACCTGGCGCGGGGTCCCGATCTACCCGTGCAACAAGATCCCGGTCACCGAGGCCCGGACCACCTCGATCATCGCCATGCGTACGGGCGAGTCGGAGCAGGGCGTCATCGGGCTGCGGCAGTCCGGCATCCCCGACGAGATCGAGCCGAGCCTGTCGGTCCGCTTCATGGGCATCAACGAACAGGCCATCATCAACTACCTGGTCACCGCCTACTACTCGGCGGCGGTCCTGGTCCCGGATGCCCTCGGTGTGCTGGAGAACGTCGAGATCGGCCGGTGGAGGTGACGTTTCCGCACGTGGCGGCCGTGTCCCCGCCCTCCGGGGCGGGTACACCCTCGGGGTACGTGCCGAGCCGAGGCGAAGACGCCACCGTACGCGCACCCCGCGAGAGGGAGGCCATGCCCGAGTTCGTGAGGGAAAGGCAGCAGGGTCCCACGGCGGTTCCGCCGACCGGTCCCGAGGCGCTCGACGGGGCCGAGGCGGCGGCCATACTGGAGCGCGCCCGGGCGTCCGTCGACCCCGGACTGCGTGCGGCCGTCGACTCGTTGCCCGTTTCGATGCGGCGGATCGCGCGCTACCACTTCGGCTGGGAGCACGTGGACGGCACCCCGGCCGCGGGCAACGCGGGCAAGGCCATCCGGCCCGCGCTGGTCCTCGCCGCCGCCGAAGCGCTCGGCGGCCCGCGGGCCCGCGCGGCCGCCGTAGGGGCGGCGGCCGCCGTGGAGCTGGTGCACAACTTCACGCTGCTGCACGACGACGTCATGGACCGGGACACCTCCCGCAGGCACCGGCCCACCGTCTGGACCGTGTTCGGCGACACCGACGCGATCCTCGCCGGGGACGCGCTCCACGCCGTGGCCCTGAGGCTGCTCGCACAGGATCCGCACCCGGCGTCCGGGGCGGCCGCAGCCCGTCTCGCGCAGTGCGTGCTCGAACTGTGCGCCGGCCAACACGCGGACACGGCGATGGAGGACCGGGTACCCGACGAGGTCACCCTCGACGAGGTGCTCGGCATGGCCGAGGCCAAGACCGGGGCGCTGCTCGGCTGCGCCTGCGCCGTGGGTGCGCTGTACGCGGGGGCGGGGGAGGCGGAGGTCACGGCGCTCGACGGGTTCGGCCGGCAGGCCGGCCTCGCCTTCCAGTTGATCGACGACGTCATCGGGATATGGGGTGATCCACAGCGCACCGGCAAGCCGGCCGGTGCGGACCTGGCGGCCCGCAAGAAGTCCCTGCCGGTCGTCGCGGCCCTCACCTCCGGCAATCCGGCCGCCGCCGAACTCGCCGAGCTGTACGCCGCACCGCATGCGCGGACGGACGCGGACGAGATCACGCGTATCGCACTGGCCGTGGAGCGGGCGGGCGGCCGGGACTGGGCACAGGCCGAGGCGGCCGACCGGATGGCCCGCGCGATGCAGGAACTCGCGCGTGCCGTGCCCGACCCCGAGTCGGCCGGCGGCCTGCTCGCGCTCGCCGAGTTCGTGACCCGGCGCAGCAGATGAAGACCCCGGAGTCCCCGGGCCCGTGCGGCTCCTGACCCCGCGCGGGCACCCGGGGACTCCGGTCCGACGGGTCCCGCACATCCCCACGGCGTGCGGGGCCCGCCGACTTGCGCACCGACCACCGACCGCCGACCGCCGACCGCCGACCGCCGAGCGCCGCACCCGGCTCCCGCCTACGCTGGGCACATGGACGGCCGGGAGCAGGTCTGTCCCGCCTGCGGGCAGGCCGTGGAGAGTGTCGTGCGGCGGCACAAGACGCTGGGCGCGTGGGTGCCGGTCTGGGGGCCCGGGGCCTGCCGCAATCCCGAATGCGCCGAGTACGCGGGCGCGCCCCGCGCGCGGGAGCGGTCCCCTTCGCGGCCCCCGCCGCTGCGGTCCCGGCGGCCGCACTCCTCACCACCGGAGTCCGGCCCACCGGAGTCCGGCCCACCGGAGTCCGCGTCGTGAGGGGCGGCGTCGTAGCGTGAGCGCATGACCGGACTGCCCAACATCCTGCACATCACCGAACGCTCCCTGTGGGAGGAGGCCCGCGCGCGCGGCACCTTCGAGATCTCCACCCGCGGCCGCACCCTCCAGGAGGAGGGCTTCATCCACTGCTCCACCGAGGACCAGCTCCCGCGGGTGGCGGCCTTCCTGTACGGCTCCTACGACGGCCCGGACGAACTGGTGGTGCTGGCCGTGGACCCGGCGCGGGTCGGCGTCCCGGTGCGGTGGGAGGCGGTGAAACCGGGCGGGGAGGAGTTCCCGCACGTGTACGGTCCGATCCCGGTCACGGCCGTGGTGGAGGTACGGCCCTGGGCGTGACGGCAGCGGGCGTGACGGCCGTGGGTGCGACGGCCCCGGATGTGACGGCCGGCAGCCCGCCGGTCTCGGGGTCCCGGCCGGTCAGGCAGTAGACGCCGCCCGCCGGGTCCCGCAGCACCGTCCAGTGCCGCCCGTCGGCCACGTGCACGGCGCCGAGTTCCTCGTGCCGGGCCCGGGTCGCCGCGATGTCGGCACAGGCCAGGTCGATGTGGGCGGCGGCGGGCTGTTCGCCGTCCAGCCGCTGGAGCAGGATCCGCAACGGCAGCCCGGCCGGCGGCCTGAGCACCCGGAACTCCGGCAGCGAGCCGGTCAGCGACTCCCAGCCGGTCAGCTCCGCCCAGAACGCGGTCTCGGTCTCGTACCGGGACGGCGGGATGTCGAGGCATACCTGGTCGAGCCGGCTCCCGGCCACCACCGGTGGCCGTACCGACTCGCCGTGCCAGGGCACCGCGCACCACAACTGCCCGGCGGGCGACCGCAGTACGGCCCACCCCTCGTGCTCGGCGACCTGTTCGGCGCCGAGGTCCAGGGCCCGGCGCACCAGACCCGGCACGTCCTGCGAGCAGAGGTCCAGGTGGGCGCCGCCGGGGCCGGTGGCCACCTGCTGGAGCTTGACGCAGGCGTCCGCGCCGGCGGCCGGCGACAGGGTGGTGAACTCGCCGTCACCGCCGCGCGGTGCGGACAGCCGGGTGTCCGTGACCGCGGTCCAGAAGGCCTGGGCGGCGGCGAGGCGTTCGGCGGGGCGGTCGACGAAGGCGTAGGTCCAGCGGATGGTCATGGACGGGATCGTAGAGGCGCTACTTCTCGCGGCGCTCCGTGAAGCGCAGCAGGTTGCCCGCCGGGTCCCGGAACGCGCAGTCCCGTACCCCCCAGTGCTGGTCCGTCGGCTCCTGGATCACGTCACCGCCGTACTCCCGCACCCGCTCGTACAGTGCGTCGCAGTCGCTGGTGGAGAAGATCACCCCGCGCAGCATGCCCTTGGCGAGCAGTTCGGCCATGGCCTGCCGGTCGGCGGGGGAGGCGTCGGGGTTGGCGCCGGGCGGCTCCAGCACGATCTCCACGCCCGGCTGCTGCGGCGAGCCGACGGTGACCCACCGCATCCCCTCGAACTCCACGTCGTTGTGGACCTCCAGGCCGAGGACGTCACGGTAGAAGGCCAGCGCCTTGTCGTGGTCGTCGACGGCGATGAAACACTGCGCGAGTTTTACGTCCATGGGGTCAGGCTAGGCGCACCCGGGTCGGGGTGCCGGGTCAGCTCATGGTCCACACGTAGGGGTCGTGGGCGGGGTCCGGGGCCGGTGGGGCGCCGGTGGCCCCGGCGTCGGGAGCCGGCCGCGGGACGTGCCGCGGGACGTGCCGCGGGACGTGCCGGGGGGCGGTCCGGTGGGCCGCGAGGACGGCCATGAGCACGGTGTCCGCGGCGGACAGCAGGGCGAGCAGGAGGTGGAAGGGCTCCACGGTCCGATGGCCGAGTCGGTCGGCTTCCTGCGCCGCCCCCGCCAGCAGGGCGCTGGTCGCACCGCTCAGCGGCAGGTGGTCGCCCGGCTCCACGGTGCCCCCGCCGAGGGCGTCGATCACCCCGGCGCGCAGGTCCTCGGCGGCCGCGCCCAGCACCCGTACGGTCTCCGGCTCGTCGGTGTCGAGCAGCGCCAGCAGGACGTGCCCCGGTTCCACGTACCAGTGCCGCAGCCGCCGCGCCCGGTCGGCCGCGGCGTCGACGACGTCCCGTGCCCGCTCACCGAACCTCTCGTACCCCACCGCCCACCTCCGCCAGCTCCGCCAGGTCGGTCCGCGCCCTGCGGGTGTGCGGATGATCCGCCCCCAGCACCCGCTCCCGTACCGAGACGACCTCCCGGAGCAGCGCCCGGGCCTCCTCGCGGGCACCGCTCAACGACAGGTTGCGGGCCAGCAGATGCCGGGTGCGCAGGGTGTGCGGATGGTCCGGGCCGAGGACCCGGCCCCGGTCGGCGAGCAGTGCCCGGAGCAGGTCCGCCGCCTCCTCGCGGTGCCCCGCCTCGCCCAGGTTGACGGCGAGGAACTGGCGGGTGCGCAGGGTGTCCTCGTGGTCCGGGCCGAGCAGGCGCAGCTGGTCGGTGAGGAGCCCGCGCAGCAGCTCGGCCGCCTCGGCCGGGCTGCCCGCGCCGCCCAGGCTGTGCGCGTGGGACTGACGGCCGCGCAGGGTGTCGGGGTGCTCGGCGCCCAGGATCCGGGTCTGTTCCTCGACCGTTCTCCGGAGCTGCCCGGCCGCCCCCGCCCAGTCCCCGGTCTTGCCCTGAGCGACGGCGCGCGCGTGCCGTCCGCGCAGTTCGGGGCCCGCGGTCGCGGCGAACGCGCGGTTCACGCCGAGGGCGAGGGTGTGCGCGGTGCCGGCGCTCCGGTTGAGCGGGGTGGGCAGGCCCTCGGCGGACATGACGGCCCGCAGCCGGCGGTAGAGGTCGTCGACCGTGAGCAGCTCGGGTCCGCCGGGGATCCCCTCGCGCAGCAGTCGTATCAACCGTCCGGAGAACGCCGTGTGTTCCTCGTCGGGCAGGGCGAGGGCGACCTGGTCGCGCTGGGCGGAGGTGAGGACGTAGGTGCCGGCCACCTCCAGCCCCTCGATCCGCCCGGCCTCGCCGCTCCCGGCGAGCGAGTCGCCGACGGCCCGGCCGGAGAAGCAGCAGTCGAGGACGACGACCTTGGCGGCGGCGGGGGAGTCGAGGACGGCGTCCCGGAGCTTGTCGTACTCCAGGGAGTTGAACTCGGGAGCCGCCCAGCGGCTGTCGGGGAGCGCCAGGTACAGGCTGTGGCGGCGGCCCGCGACCAGGCCGTGACCGGCGTAGAAGACCAGCAGCAGGTCCTCGGCCCCGGCGACGGCCGAGCGCAGCCGGTCGCCGACCGTACGCAGGTCGCCCTCGTCGAGCAGCACCGTGCAGTTGCTGTCGGGGACGAGCCCCCGCTCGGGGTCGGTGAGCAGGTCGCGAAGGTCGGTGACGGTCCTGGCGACGGCCGGCAGGCCGGGCAGGGCCGGGTCGGAGTAGCGGCTCGCGCCGATCAGGACGATCCGGGAGCGCCGGCGGTCGGGAAGCCGCATGTCATGCCCGCGGATCGCGCTGGGCGTCCAGGGCCTGCCGCAGCAGCTCCGTCAGTTCCTCGCTGTCGACGCGCCGGGCGTCGATCTCGATCGCGGGGCCGTCCTCGCGCCTGATGGTCAGCTTCACGTCGCTGCGGCGCGGCTGGGTGATCCAGGTCCGCAGGCAGGAGGCGAGCACGGTCAGCGGACCGCCCGCGCCCAGCAGTACGGACACCGTGTCCAGGGGGACGCCCAGGTGCCCCTCGGCCGGGGCGCCCCCGGTCAGCCGGACCCGGCCGGCCAGCGCCGGCTCGCCGCTGAGCCAGTCCGTCAGGGACTCGGCGTCCGGGACCGGATCGGGACTCAGGACGGAGATCAGTGCGGTTGCCACGGTTCCCCCGGGTGCTCTACGACCTTGACGGGCAACGGAGTTGACGATGACCGCCAGTGTACGGCGGGGAGCGGGCAGTGACCGGGCCTGTGGACGAACCGCGATCAGTACGGCCGGCGGCGCGGGCGGGTGAACGTACGGGCCACGCAGGACGGGATCACCGTGCTCTCCTCGTGGTCCCGCGCCCGGTACGCGCTCGGCGTGTCCCCGACCAGTTCGGTGAAGCGCGAGCTGAAGGACCCGAGGGACGTGCAGCCGACCGCCATGCACACCTCCGTCACGGTCAGGTCGCCGCGGCGCAGCAGCGCCTTGGCCCGCTCGACCCGGCGGGTCATGAGGTAGCTGTACGGCGTCTCCCCGAAGGCTTTGCGGAAGCTGCGCTGGAAGTGGCCGGGCGACATGACGGCGGTGCGGGCCAGTTCGGCCATGTCGAGCGGCTCGGCGAACTCACGGTCCATGCGGTCGCGCGCCCGGCGCAGCCGCCGCAGGTCTTCCAGGGTCATCGCACCCGCCTCGGGTCCTTCGAAGCCGTCACCGCCGTCGCCTCAGCATGGCACGCACATCATCCACACGGACCAGGTTTGTTCTTGGACGATCGTTTCCCTCCAGTTCTCGCGCAATTGGCCCGAGCTTGTTTGCATATAGAAATGGACCACATCACGTTCCTCGTAGCGGTCGTGATCGTCACGGCTCTCGCGTTCGACTTCACCAACGGGTTCCACGACACGGCGAACGCGATGGCCACGTCCATCGCTACCGGTGCGCTCAAGCCGAAGACCGCGGTTCTGATCAGCGGTGCGCTCAACCTGGCCGGAGCGTTCCTGTCCACCGAGGTCGCCAAGACGATCTCCGGCGGCATCGTGAACGACGCCAAGGTGACTCCCGCCATGGTCTTCGCGGGACTGGTGGGCGCGATCCTGTGGAACCTGCTGACCTGGCTGGTGGGGTTGCCGTCCAGTTCCTCGCACGCCCTGTTCGGCGGGCTGATCGGCGCGGTGACGGTCGGCGCCGGCACCGGGGCCGTGAACTTCGACAAGGTGGTCGAGAAGATCATCATCCCGGCCTTCGCCTCCCCCGTCGTGGCCGGTGTCGCCGCGCTGGTCGCGACGTACTGCGCCTACAAGCTCACCGCCCGCGGCCGCGCGGCCTCCGTGACCAAGGGCTTCCGGCTCGGGCAGATCGGTTCGGCCTCGCTGGTCTCGCTCGCGCACGGTACCAACGACGCCCAGAAGACCATGGGCATCATCACCCTGACCCTGATCTCCGTCGGCGCCCTGCCGGACGGTGCGGGACCGCCGGTCTGGGTGATCACCACCGCCGGTCTCGCCATCGGTCTGGGTACCTACATCGGCGGCTGGCGGATCATCCGCACCATGGGCAAGGGCCTGACCGAGATCCAGTCCCCGCAGGGCTTCGCGGCGGAGACCGCCTCCACGGCCGTCATCCTGACCTCCGCCCACATGGGCTTCGCCCTGTCGACCACCCAGGTCGCCTCCGGCTCCATCCTCGGCGCGGGTCTCGGCCGGCGGCTGGCGGAGGTCCGCTGGGGCGTCGCGGGCCGCATGGTGGCCGCCTGGGTGATCACGCTGCCCTGCGCCGCGCTGGTCGGCGGCGTCTCCGCGTTCGCGGTCAAGCACGGCGGCAACTTCGGCACGGTCGTGGTCGCACTGGTCGGCGCGGCGCTCGCGGCGGGCATCGTCATGCTGTCGCGCCGCAACCCGATCGACGCGAAGAACGTCAACGACGGACACGAGGTCGCCCTCCGCACCGCGCCGCCGTCCAAGGTCGGCACCGCCGCCTGAGTCAGGGAGTTGCCATGAGTATCGACTGGACCGCACTCGGCCAGGTCACCGCGGTGAGCATCGGAGTTACCTTCGCGGTAGTGGTTGTTTTCGCCCTCGGTGTCCTCGGCCTCGCCCGCTACGAGGGGGCCAGGGAACAGGGCGGCACCAGCACCGCGGGCGCCGCCCAGGCAGGGCTGTGCTTCCTCGCCTGCGCGGCGGTGGTGGCGTACGGCATCTACCTGATCGTGCCGCAGTTCCACTGACCCCTGTCGTCCCCGAACCGCTGAGGAGTACTGGATGACGACGCCGGACCTGCTGTCCGACCTGGCCGACCTGAAGGTCGACTACAGCGACCCGGACGACCCCGTACTCATCCGCCCGGACGGAACCCCGATCGAAACCTGGCGGGAGAACTACCCGTACGCACAGCGCATGGAACGCAAGGAGTACGAGTGGCACAAGCGGCTTCAGCAGATCGAGCTGCTGAAGCTGCAGAGCTGGATCAAGGAGACGGGGCGCCGGATCGTCATCGTCTTCGAGGGCCGGGACGCGGCCGGCAAGGGCGGCACCATCAAGCGCTTCACGGAGCACCTGAACCCCCGTGGCGCGCGCGTGGTGGCGCTGGAGAAGCCCACGGAACGCGAGAGCGGCCAGTGGTACTTCCAGCGCTACGTCGAACACCTCCCCACCGCCGGCGAGATCGTGATGTTCGACCGCTCCTGGTACAACCGGGCCGGTGTCGAGCGGGTCATGGGCTTCTGCTCCGACGACCAGTACCGGCGTTTCGTGCGCCAGGCGCCGCTGTTCGAGCGGATGCTGGTGGACGACGGGGTGGACCTGGTGAAGTTCTGGTTCTCGGTCTCGCGGGGCGAGCAGCGGACCCGCTTCACCATCCGCCAGGTCGACCCGGTACGGCAGTGGAAGCTCAGCCCGATGGACCTGGCCTCGCTGGACCGCTGGGACGACTACACGGCCGCCAAGGTCGCCATGTTCCGTGAGACGGACACGGAGTACGCGCCCTGGACCGTGGTAAAGAGCAACGACAAGAAGCGGGCCCGGGTCGAGGCCATGCGCAGCGTGCTGGCCCGCTTCGACTACGCCGACAAGGACGAGGAGGTCGTCGGCAGCCCCGACCCCCGGATAGTGGGCGCGGCGGCGGGCCTCCTGGAGGCGGGCGAGGACGACCAGGACGGCGTGCACTAGCACCGGGAGCGCGGCGGGCCGGCCGGAACCCGGCCGGCCCTTTCGCAGGGCGGAACGCGGTGGACACGCCCCGGTGCGACCACCGAGGATCGGCCGCATGATCCGTGCCGCCACCGAGGACGACGTCGCCGCGATCCGCGCGATGATCCGGGAACTCGCCGACTACGAACGGGCCGCCGAACAGGCCCGCGCCACCGAGGAGCAGCTCCGCGAGGCGCTGTTCGGCCCCCACCCCGCGGCCCACGCGCTGATCGCCGAGGACGACACCACCGGTGCGGTGGTGGGCTACGCGCTGTGGTTCCCGCGCTTCTCCACCTGGACCGGCACCCGCGGCATGCACCTGGAGGACCTGTACGTACGACCGCACGCGCGCGGCGGCGGCCACGGCAGGGCCCTGCTCGCCGCTCTCGCGGCACTCTGCCTGCGCAGCGGTTTCGAGCGCTTCGAGTGGTGGGTGCTGGACTGGAACGAACCGGCGATCGGCTTCTACAAGTCGCTCGGCGCGGACTTCCTGGACGAGTGGCGCATCTGCCGCCTGACCGGCGAGGGGCTCAGCACGCTGGCGTCCGCCGCGGACACCGCGTAGCGGGCGCCACGCGGCCGGGGGGAACAGGACCGCACCCGGCCCCCGGAACGCCGTGGACGGCGGCCCGACGGGCCGGGTGCGGCAGGGCCAGACCTTCGCAACCGAAAAGGCGCGGGGGTCAGGCCTTCTTGGTCTCCCAGAAGATCTTGTCGATCTGGGCGATGTAGTCCAGGGCCTTCTGGCCGGTGGCCGGGTCCGTGGAGGCCTTGGCCGCGGAGAGGGCCTTCAGGGTGTCGTTCACGAGCTGGTGCAGCTCGGGGTACTTCTCGAAGTGCGGGGGCTTGAAGTAGTCGCTCCACAGCACCGAGACGTGGTGCTTGGCGAGCTCGGCACGCTGTTCCTTGATGAAGGTGGCGCGGGCCTGGAAGTGCGGGTCGTCGTTGGCGGCCATCTTCTCCTGCACGGCCTTCACCGACTCCGCCTCGATGCGGGCCTGGGCCGGGTCGTACACGCCGCAGGGCAGGTCGCAGTGCGCGCTGACCTTGACCTTGGGGGCAAACAGGCGGGAAAGCATGGAGCATTCCTTCCTCGTGATCGTCTTCTCAGGTGGGACATTACTCCCTGGGCAGCGTGATTTCGCGAGTGCCCCCATGGGCTTAGGACAAAAGTCCGGGGTCAGACTGAGACTGGTGGAGGAACGGACCGGGGAGGTGCCGGGGATGCCGGAGCTGTCGCAGGAGACCGAGCGGGGGAGGGGTGCCGCGCCGTTCGGGCTGGCCGAGGTGACCGGCCCGTCGATGGTCCCCACGCTGTACCAGGGGGATCAGCTCCTGGTGCGCTACGGGGCCCGGGTGCGGGCCGGTGACGTCGTCGTCCTGCGGCACCCGTTCCAGCAGGACCTGCTGGTCGTCAAGCGCGCCGTGGAACTGCGCGAGGGCGGCTGGTGGGTGCTCGGGGACAACGCGTACGCGGGCGGGGACAGCACGGACTACGGAACCGTGCCCGAGGAGCTGATCCTCGGCCGGGTCCTGTTCCGCTGGCGGCCGCTGCGGCCCGGTCAGCGCTCGCCGCTGGCGGTGGTGCGCTGGGCGCTCTCGGCCGCGAGGCCGGTGCTGTCGTCGGACCGCTCGGGCCGTTCCGCCTCCTGGCGTTTGCGGGCCCGGTAGGCGGCCACGTTGGCGCGGGTCGCGCAGCGGTCCGAGCAGTAGCGCCGGGAGCGGTTGGTGGACGTGTCGAGGTAGGCGTTGCGGCACGGCGCCGCCTCGCACAGGCCGAGGCGGTCGACGCCGTACTCGGTGAGGTGGAAGGCCAGGCCCATCGCCGCGATCGCCGCGTAGCCGGCGGTGGCGTTGGAGGGGTGGTCGGCCAGGTGCATGTGCCACAGCGGGCGGCCGTCCTCGTCCCGGTGGTCGTGCCCGGAGATCTGCGGGCTGACCGGGAACTCCAGCAGCAGTGAGTTGAGCAGGTCGACCGCGAGGGTCTCCTCGCCCTTGTCGGCCGCCTCGAAGACCGCGCGCAGCCGGGCCCGCACCGAGCGGAAGCGCGTGAGGTCGGCGTCGGTGGCGCGCCGGGCGGCCTGCTGCTGGTTGCCGCCGAAGAGGTTACGGACGGCCTCGACCGACGTCAGGGCGTCCTTGCCCCGGCCCGGCTCCTCACTGTTGACGAGCCGGACGGCGTAATCCGAGTAATAGGCCAGTTCCACTTGTAGTCCTTACGGAGGCGCTCTATGGTCGGTGGTGCGGTCGGGTAATGGCCGGTCGTGCTTCCAGGGTATTACGGGACGTGGACGGTGGAGGGTTGCCATGAGCGACATCCGCGACAGCAACGACGTCACGACGGCCGAGGCCGGAACCGGGACCGACTGGGCAGCCTGGCAGGACAGCTGGGACCGGCAGCAGGAGTGGTACATGCCGGACCGCGAGGAACGGTTCCGGACCATGCTCGACATGGTCGAGGCGCTCGTCGGCACCGCACCGCGCGTCCTCGACCTGGCCTGCGGCACCGGCAGCATCACCGCCCGGCTGCTGGCCCGCCTCCCGGGCGCGGTGAGCACCGGGGTCGACCTCGACCCGGCCCTGCTGGCCATCGCCGAGGGCACCTTCGCGGGCGACGACCGCGTCACGTTCGTCACCGCCGACCTCAAGGACCCGCACTGGGTCACCCGGCTGCCGTACGACTCGTACGACGCCGTGCTGACCGCCACGGCCCTGCACTGGCTGCACAGTGAACCCCTCGCGGCCCTCTACGGTCAGGTCGCGGGACTCGTCCGCGACGGCGGTGTCTTCATGAACGCGGACCACATGATCGACCAGAGCACGCCCCGGATCAACGCGGCGGAACGGGCGCAGCGGCACCTGCGCATGGAACAGGCCAGGGCGGCGGGGGCGCTGGACTGGGCCGAGTGGTGGCAACTGGCGGCGCAGGACCCGGTGCTGGCCGGGCCGACCGCGCGGCGGTTCGAGATCTACGGCGAGCACGCCGACGGCGACACGCCCTCGGCGCAGTGGCACGCGCGCGTGCTGCGCGAGAAGGGGTTCGGGGAGGCCAGGCCGGTGTGGTGCTCCCCCTCGGACACGCTGCTGCTGGCCCTCAAGTAGCGGCGACGGCGAGCCGAAGGGGCGGTACGGGGATCCCGTACCGCCCCTTCGGCGTCGTACCGCTACAGCACCTTCGACAGGAACGACTTCGTCCGGTCGTGCTGGGGGTTGGTCAGGACGTCGCGCGGGTGGCCCGACTCGACCACCACGCCGTCGTCCATGAAGACCAGGCTGTCGCCCACCTCGCGGGCGAAGCCCATCTCGTGGGTGACGACGATCATCGTCATGCCGTCCTCGGCCAGGTCCCGCATCACGTCCAGGACCTCGCCGACCAGCTCCGGGTCGAGCGCCGAGGTCGGCTCGTCGAACAGCATCAGCTTCGGCTGCATGGCGAGCGCGCGGGCGATCGCGACCCGCTGCTGCTGGCCGCCGGAGAGCTGCGCCGGGTAGTGCCCGGTGCGGTCGCCGAGGCCGACCCGGTCGAGCAGGCGCTGCGCGCGTTCCCGCGCCACGGCCTTGGACTCGCCCTTGACCTGGACCGGCGCCTCCATGACGTTCTCCAGGGCCGTCATGTGCGGGAAGAGGTTGAAGCGCTGGAAGACCATGCCGATCTCCCGCCGCTGCGCCGCGACCTCCTTCTCTTTGAGCTCGTAGAGCTTGTCGCCGTGCTGGCGGTAGCCCACCAGGTGACCGTCGACGTACAGCCGGCCGGCGCTGATCTTCTCAAGATGGTTGATGCACCTGAGGAAGGTGCTCTTGCCGGAACCGGACGGGCCGATCAGGCAGAACACCTCACGCGGCAGCACCTCCAGGTCGATGCCCTTGAGGATGTGCGCGAGCCCGAACGACTTGTGCACCCCCTCCGCCTTGACCATCGGGGCGCCGCTGCTCGGCGGGGTGATGTCCTTGGCGAGACCGCTCATCGGGCCACCTCCGGGCGACGCAGCGAGGTCCACTGGGACAGGTTCTTCCGCAGGCGCTGCAACGGGGTCGGCGGGAGACTGCGCGAGGAGCCGCGGGCGTAACGGCGCTCGATGTAGTACTGCACGATGCTGAAGACCGTGGTCAGCATCAGGTACCAGATGGACGCCACGAAGTACATCTCGACCACCGCCAGCGAGGTGCTGGAGATGTCCGTGGCCCGTTTGATCAGCTCGTTGAACTGGACCACGTACGCCAGCGACGAGGTCTTCAGCATGTTGATGAACTCGTTGCCGGTGGGCGGCACGATCACCCGCATGGCCTGCGGCAGGATCACCCGGCGCAGCGTCTGCCCGCGGGTCATGCCCAGGGCGTGCGAGGCCTCCGTCTGGCCCTCGTCGACGGACTGGATGCCGGCCCGGACGATCTCCGACATGTACGCGGCCTCGTTCAGGCCGAGGCCCAGCAGTGCCGCCAGGAACGGCGTCATCACCTGGTTCATCTCGTCCTTGTAGAACCCCAGGTTCAGGATGGGGAACACGAGTGCGATGTTGTACCAGAGCAGCAGCTGGACCAGGACCGGCGTGCCCCGGAAGAACCAGACGTAGAACCAGGCCACCGTGCTGGTGACCGGGTTCGACGACATCCGCATGATCGCCAGGATCACGCCCAGGACCAGGCCGAGCACCATGGCGAGCACCGAGATGTACAGGGTGTGCCAGGCGCCCGACAGGATCGTCCCGTCGGTGAGGTAGTCCGGGACGATGCCGTAGTTGATGTTCGCGTTGGAGAACGCGACGCCGATCAGCACCAGGACGGCGATGACCACCGCGGCGGCCACCCAGCGGCCGTAGTGGCGTACCGGGATCGCCTTGATCTGCTCCGGCGGCACCGAGGGCGCCGGAGTCTTGTCGACCGTGTCAGTCACAGTGACAGCCCTTCATAGACCTTGTCGGCCCTCAGTCGTGCCCGAGGCCGTTCAGGAGCCGCCGTTGACCTTGCCCTCGGTGACCGCGCCCTGGGTGACGTTCCACTTGGCGAGGATCTTCTGGTAGTCGCCGTTCTTGATGATGGCGTTCACTGCGGCCTGCAGCGCGTCACGCAGCTGGGTGTTCTCCTTGCTGACCGCGATGCCGTACGGGCCGGCCTCGATCTGGTCGCCGACGACCTCGAAGTCCTTGCCGCCGCCGGAGGTCTTGGCGTTGTAGGCGGCGACCGGGAAGTCGTTCAGGTCGGCGACGGAGGCGCCCTGCTTCAGGCGGAGCAGCGCCTCGGGGTCGGTGTCGAAGGTCTGCAGGTCGATGGCCTTCTTGCCGTCCTTCGTACACTTCGTGCTCTGCGCCTTGGCGATGCCCTCGGACGTGGTGCCCTTCTGCAGGGCCACGACCTTGCCGCACAGGTCGTCGAGGGACTTGATGCCCTTCGGGTTGCCCTTCTGGACCAGGATCGATGTACCGGCGGTGAAGTAGTCGACGAAGTCGACGCCGTTGCCGACCTTCTTGCCGTTGTCGGAGTCGATGCCGTTCTGGCGGTCCTTGGTGTCGTTCATCGCGGACATGATCACGTTGAAGCGCTTGGCCTGGAGACCCACGATGAGCTGGTCGAACTTGCCGTTCTGGAACTGGAACTGCACGCCCAGCTGCTTGCCGAGCGCGTCCGCGATGTCGGGGTCGACACCGACGGCCTTGCCGTTCTCCATGTACTCGACCGGCGGGTAGGCGATGTCGGAGCCCACCTTGATCACACCGGCCTTGCGGATGTCCGCGGGCAGCTTGCCGGCCAGCGGGGCCGAGGAGCCCGCCGAGGAGGACGAGCCGTTGTCGCTGCTCTTGTCCGTGTGGTCGCCGCAGCCGGTGAGCAGCAGGGTGCCTGCGACCGCGATCGCACCGAACGCTGCGGTCCTGGAGCGCGCGACGGTGGTACGACGGGTGGAGCGTGCGGTCATGGTGGGTTCCTCCGGCGGTGAATTGAACAAGCCGATATACCGATGTGTCTGATATGTCGATAAGCCGATGGGTCGACGGAAACACACACCTTCGGGTGTCGCGACCTCGTGGGTTTACGGCATCCTGCCATTGGGATTGCTCCATGCAGGTGTGCGACGATGTCAAAATCGGATAACGGGTGAACCCCGAACCGCGTCAGGCTGCACCTCTGCGGCCCCTCGCCCTCGCGCATCTGCGGGATTTCGACGCTCCGACCGGAAGATCTTCGGTTCATCTCCGGTTCATCTCATGCTCTGGTCGGGCGCCGTCTCGCGGCCATCCGGCCGCTCATCTGTCGACTGTCTACGACATCCGTGATGTGACCTTGCACCTATTCGACTCGTCGCGGGTGCCGCCCGTCCGGTAAGAAGGGTCATTACACCCCTCATCCGGGGCTCAGGGCGCGTGTGCGGCGCGCCCGTCGCGCAGGAGCTCGTACGTGCCACCTCGCACGTATCAGTGATCGGGCCCTGCGCGGTGCCCGCCCACCCCCTCACCGGGAGTGGCCGACCCTCAAACCATGCATACCTAAGGGGTAAGACAAGTGGCAGCGGAGATCGTCAATCCTCGCAGCGACAGCACGACGGACCAGGACGGCGGGGCCGAGCCCCTCGATTCCTTCGATCCGGCGTTCGCGCTGCACCGCGGCGGCAAGATGGCTGTGCAGGCCACCGTGCCGCTCCGTGACAAGGACGACCTTTCCCTCGCGTACACGCCCGGAGTCGCGCGCGTGTGCACCGCGATCGCGGAACAGCCCGAGCTGGTCAACGACTACACCTGGAAGTCGTCCGTCGTCGCCGTCGTCACCGACGGCACGGCCGTGCTCGGCCTCGGGGACATCGGTCCCGAGGCCTCCCTCCCCGTGATGGAGGGCAAGGCGATCCTCTTCAAGCAGTTCGGCGGCGTGGACGCGGTCCCGATCGCCCTCGACTGCACGGGCGTCGACGAGATCGTGGAGACCGTCGTCCGGCTGGCCCCCTCCTTCGGCGGGGTCAACCTGGAGGACATCTCGGCACCGCGGTGCTTCGAGATCGAGCGCAGGCTCCAGGAGCAGCTGGACATCCCCATCTTCCACGACGACCAGCACGGCACGGCCGTGGTCACGCTGGCGGCGCTGCGGAACGCGGCCCGGCTCAGCCGGCGGGAGATCGGGCAGCTGCGGGCGGTGATCTCGGGCGCCGGCGCGGCCGGGGTCGCCATCGCCAAGATGCTGGTCGAGGCCGGTATCGGCGACGTCGCCCTCGCCGACCGCAAGGGCATCATCTCGGCCGACCGCGACGACCTCACCGACGTCAAGCGCCAGGTCGCCGGGTTCACCAACAAGGCCGGGCTCAAGGGCACCCTGGAGGACGCGCTGGCCGGCGCGGACGTCTTCATCGGCGTCTCCGGGGGTACGGTCCCCGAGGAGGCCGTCGCCTCCATGGCGGAGGGCTCCTTCGTCTTCGCCATGGCCAACCCGAACCCCGAGGTCCACCCCGACGTCGCCCACAAGTACGCGGCGGTCGTGGCCACCGGACGGTCGGACTTCCCGAACCAGATCAACAACGTGCTGGCGTTCCCCGGGATCTTCGCCGGTGCCCTCCAGGTGCGGGCCTCCCGGATCACCGAGGGGATGAAGATCGCGGCGGCGGAGGCGCTGGCCGCGGTGGTCGGCGACGATCTGGCCGCCGACTACGTCATCCCGTCCCCCTTCGACGAGCGCGTCGCACCCGCGGTGACCGCGGCGGTGGCGGCTGCCGCGCGGGCCGAAGGGGTTGCGCGCCGCTGACCTTGCGCCGAATGGCTCCGTTCCTCTTCGGGCGGGGCCATTTTCCTTTCCCGGCGCCCAGCCGTTCGGGTGGCGGCGGAGGTGGCCGTCGTGCCGGGGGCTGCCGCCCCCGGCGCCCGCGATGAGGGGGGACGGCCGTCGTCTGATGCCGCGGTCGGTGGGGGCTTCTCGCGCCCACGCGGCGGAGCCGCATGTCGGATACAGCCCCGCGCCCCTACGGGGCGCTGTGTTCAGGGCGCTGTGTTCGGGGTGCTGCGTGCCGGGCGCTCTGCGCAAGAGGGGATGTGTCACAGCGGCCTCCGGTTTCGCGCCCGGCGCCGGGAACCTATCGTCGGCCCTATGTTCGCCGTCTACGCCGCCCGAATCGACCGCGACCAGCCGCTCTCCGGCCTCGAGTTGGGGGACCGTCCCGCCCCGACCGGCCGGCCCGGCTGGAGTACCGTCGATGTGCGGGCCGCCTCCCTCAACCACCACGACCTCTGGTCCCTGCGCGGCGTCGGTCTCCCGGAGGACCGGCTGCCGATGATCCTCGGCTGCGACGCCGCCGGCGTCGACCAGGACGGCAACGAGGTCGTCCTGCACTCCGTGATCGGGCAGAGCGGTCACGGGGTCGGCCCGAACGAGCCCCGCTCCATCCTCACCGAGCGCTACCAGGGCACCTTCGCCGAACAGGTCGCCGTGCCCACCTGGAACATCCTGCCCAAGCCCAGGGAGCTGTCCTTCGCGGAGGCCGCGTGCCTGCCCACCGCCTGGCTGACGGCGTACCGGATGCTCTTCACCAACGCCGGCGTACGGCCCGGCGACTCCGTGCTGGTGCAGGGCGCCGGCGGCGGTGTCGCCACGGCCGCCATCGTCCTCGGCAGGGCCGCCGGACTGCGGGTCTTCGCCACCAGCCGCGACGAGGCCAAGCGGAAGCGGGCCCTGGAGCTCGGTGCCGTCGAGGCGGTGGAGCCGGGCGCCCGGCTGCCGCAGCGGGTGGACGCCGTCATCGAGACCGTCGGCGCCGCCACCTGGTCCCACTCGGTGAAGTCGCTGCGCCCCGGTGGCACCCTCGTCATCTCCGGCGCCACCAGCGGCGACCGCCCCTCGCACGCCGAGCTGACCCGGATCTTCTTCCTGGAACTGAAGGTCGTCGGCTCGACCATGGGGACCAAGGACGAACTGGAGGACCTGCTCGCCTTCTGCGCCACCACCGGTGTGCGCCCCGTCATCGACGAACTGCTGCCGCTCGACCGTGCCCGCGAGGGCTTCGAACGGCTGGCCTCCGGCGACGTGTTCGGGAAGATCGTCCTCACGAACCAGTGAACAGCGGCCGCACCGGCTCGTCCGTCAGCGCTTCGGGGCGCGCAGCAGCGCCCCGATGCGTGCCGCCGCCGTCGACAGCTGGCCGCGGGCGTCGCGGAGCTGTTCGGGGGTGACGCCGTGGTCGCGGGCCGCGTCCCGGATGTCGTCGCGGAAGCGGTCCAGGAGCCGGTCGAGATCACGGGCCGGGTCGCCGGTGTCGGTCTCGTCGCCGTGCGCCCACGCCGGGACGTACTCCGCGGGGAAGTCCTCCGGGGTGTCCGAGTACTCCGGCGACTGAGACGGCGACGGTGCCTGGGCCGGCTTGCGCAGGTCCGGTCCCGTCCCCGGTTCCTGCTCGGGGCGGCCGAAACCGAAGTCCTTGCCGAACCCCTTGCCGTAGTCCTTCCCGAACTCCCCGAACTCCTTGGCCAGTTCGCTCAGGCCCTCGCGGACCCCCGTCGGCCAGTCACCGCGCGCGAAGTGGTCCTGGACGTGCTCCTGCACTCTGCGGGCGATGCGCTGCATCTCCTCCTGGGCCTGGGCGCGGGCGTGTGCCTGGGCCTCCTGGGCCTGCCGGCGGGCCCGCTGGGCCTCGTCACGGGCCCGGCGGCTCTCGTCCTTCGCGCGGCGGGCCTGCTCCTTCCACTCCTGCTTGACGCGGCGCATCTCCTCCTTGGCGGCCCGCCACGACTCCTTGTCCCCCAGGTCGCTGTACTCACCGGCGCCCGTGCCGCCGCTGCCGTGCCGGGCCTCGGAGGCGGCCGCGCGCACCTCGCGGCGCAGGTCACCGGCCGCGCCGCGCACATCGGCCCTTATCTCGGCGGCCAACTCGGCCACCGACTCGCGGATCTCCAGCTCCAGGTCGGCCAACTCGCCGCTCCGGTCCGCCAGTTCCGCCCGACCGGCGTCCGTGATGGCGTAGACCTTGCGGCCGCCCTCGGTGGTGTGGGTGACCAGGCCCTCCGCCTCCAGCTTGGCGAGGCGGGGGTACACGGTGCCGGCGGACGGGGCGTACAGGCCCTGGAAGCGCTCCTCCAGCAGCCGGATCACCTCGTAGCCGTGGCGCGGAGCCTCGTCCAGCAGCTTGAGCAGGTAGAGGCGCAGGCGGCCGTGGGCGAAGACGGGAGCCATGTCAGAGCACCTTCTTGTCGGTCGTACCGTCAGTCGTGCCGTCGCCGGGTGCGGCGGGCGGGGCGGAGGGGGCGGCCGGGGTCGGGGCGCCCGGGGTCGGTTCCTTGGGGGGCGTGGCCTCCCATGCCGCCTTCTCGTCCTCGTCCTCCTTGGGCGGGCGGCGCAGCAGGGCGATGGAGCCGGAGACCGTGGTGGCGCGGAGCTTGCCGTTGCCCGCGCCGAGGCGGCCGGTGATCTTGTGGGCGCCCCACTGGCCGTGCACCCGCAGTCCGTCGAAGGCGTTGGAGATCGTGCCGCTCGCGGTGTTGGCCTCCACCTCGGCGTCGGCCGGGTGCGGGAGCCGGATGGCGATCTCGCCGGAGACGCTGGTCAGTCTGACGTCGGTGGGGCCGTCCGGATCCAGGTCGATGATCATGGAGCCGCTCACCGAGTCGGCGCGTACGGCGGAGCCGGACCCCTCCACCACGGTCAGGTCTCCGGAGACGGAGTTGAACCGCAGGTCGCCGGTGACCGCCTGGGCCTCCAGGTTTCCGGAGACGGTGTCCGCGCGGACCTCGCCGGCGAGGCCGACCAACGTGGTGTCGCCGGTGACGCCCTTCACCACCGAGGTGCCGTTGATCCCCGAGACGACCGCGGCGGCGCCGACCACGCCCACCTCCACGCGGGTGTCCGCCGGGACGGTCAGCGAGACGACCGCGCTGCGCCGCCAGCCCTTGCGGTCGAGCCACTTGAGGAATCCCTTCCAGGGCAGGTCCTCGTAGGCCACGGTGAGCGTGCCGTCCTGGTGCGTGACGATCAGGGGTGGTCCCTCGATCTCGGAGATCTCCAGTCGGGCGGAACCCTCGTCCGTCCCCACGACGTTGACTGTTCCGTTGACGATACGGACGTGCAGATCGCTCACGGGGGTGTCGAAGGTGAGCTTCCTGGGTTCAGCGACGGACCACTCGGACATGGTGCGGACCTCCCTCGGCCGGGCATGCGGCTGGACGTGGACGCGTGTGCCGACTGACGGCTCGCGCCATATCGCGTCTTCCGTAAACACGATATATCGTGGCCGCGCGAAGTCAAGGCGCTCTTTCGTGTGAGGGGTCGGTCGCGAAGTTGACTCCGTCGAGATCGAGATCGAGATACGGAGATGCGTGCGTGAGGGCGTAGGCGGCACAACGGGCGATGTGCGGACGAAGTGCTTAGCGTGAGGGCATGCCGATGGACCGGTCCGTGGTGGCGTGGGGGGAGGTGTGTGTGGGGCTGCCGACCGTGATCTGGGGTGCGCGGCGGCGCAGTGTGCCGTGGATCGCGGCGGGGGTGGTGCTGGTGGTGCACGGGGTGCTGGAGCTGTCGTACGAGACGTTGCTGCCCCGGGACTGACCGATCCCGGGGCGCCGCCTCACCCTCGTCCTGCTCCTCGGTCCTACTCCTCGTCCTCGTCGTCCAAGCGGGCCAGCCAGGTCGCCAGGCGTTCCACCGGGACCTCGAAGTCGGGATTGAGGTCGACGAACGTGCGGAGTTGTTCCGCGAGCCACTCGAAGGTGACCTCTTCCTCGCCGCGCCGCTTCTCCAGTTCCTCGATGCCTCGGTCGGTGAAGTACATGGGTCGCTCTCCTGCATGCCTGTGTGGATGCCCGGTGATGGGCGCCTACCAGCCTAGGCGGAGGGCGAAGGCGTGCCGCCGGCGAAGGGTAGGGCTCCCCTTCCGGGGGAAGGACTCTTTCCCCGTGGGATGGGAACGGCGGTGTCTTCCCGTGCGGAGAGGGCGGGAAACCACGAACGGTACGGCGTAGGGAGCGCACGGGGCTCGGGGAGACGGGGGAGCGGGGGAGCGGTATGGAGCAGGACGTCACGCGGATCGCGCGGGTGCGGTTGCCGGACGGCACACCCGTGTGGGCGCGGATCTCGGGGGCCGCGGAACTGGAGGTGCCGTCGGGGGAGCTGTCGTTCACGGACACCGGGCTGACCGAACGGGTGGAGGCGCGTGTCGAGAGCCTCGGCGCGCTGGTCAACGGGGTGGCGCGGTCGCTCGCCGAGCCGCTGCGCGCCGTGCGGCCCGACGAGGTGAGCGTCGAGTTCGGGATCGAGCTGACCGCGAAGGCCGGGAAGGTGGTGGGGCTGCTCGCGGACGGGGAGGCGAAGGCCGCCATCACCGTGACCCTCACCTGGAAGGGAGACGGCCCACCTGATCCGGGAGGTCGGCCTGGTGGTGGTTCGGCTGGTCCGGGGGGTCGGCCTGGTGGTGGTTCGGCTGGTCCCGAAGCCCGGCTCGATGGTGGTTCGCCTGGCCCGGGGGGTCGGCCTGGTGGTGGTTCGGCTGGTCCGGGGGGTCGGCCTGATGATGGCTTGGCGGGTCCCGAAGCCCGGCTCGATGGTGGTTCGCCTGGCCCGGAAGGTCGGCCTGGTGGTGGTTCGGTGGGGCCGGAGGGGCGGCTTGGCGGTGGTGATCCGGTGGGCGCGGACGTGCGGGACGGTGATGGACCGGCGGGGCCTGGTGTCGGGGCCGGTGACTGTGTCCTCGGCCTCGCACGGCCCCGCGCGGGCGCGTCCCGTGGCGTCTTGGTGCACGGGGGCGTCCAGGCGGCCGGCGCGGGGGGCGCGGCATGACGGACGGGTACGACGGGGGCGCATCCGGCGGCTGGTATCCGGCCCACCATGCGCTGCGTGAACTCGTCACGGCGGCCACCGTGCGCATCCACCGCACAGGCGTCGGGTATGCCCCGGAGGAGTCGGGGGCGTTCCTCGGCAGCGGCTTCTTCGTCGCACCCAACTGGGTGCTGACCTGCGCTCATGTGATCCACGGCGGAGAGGGGGGCGAGGCCACCGTGATCTATCAGACCGGCCCCTACGACGAGCCGCGCGCCGTACCCGGCAAGGTCGCGGCAACCCTCCCGGAGCAGGTCGAGGGCCCCGTGCAGGGCAGCTGGCCCGCCCCCGACCTGGCCCTGGTCCGGTTGCGCGAGCCGGTGGACCACGCGTGCGTGTACGTCTCCGAGCGGCCGATGCCGCACTACACCGAGGGCCGGGTCTTCTACGCGGGCTGGGCCCCCTTCCAGGGCCGCCCGCAGCCCCTGGACGGCTTCCTGACCGTGCACGGCACCATCGGCGGCTGGTCGGCGGGCGCCCAGATGCGCCTGGGCGCGAACGAGCTGCCGCTCGGCGTCTCCGGCGGTCCCGTGATCGACCCGGTGCGGGGCGAGGTCGTCGGCGTACTGAAGTCGCGCTCGGACCACGGGCCGGGCGGCACGTCGATCGGCATCGAACGGCTGCGCACCCTCTCGCCGGCGGCGCCGAACGCCCGGCCGCAGGACCTGTACCGGCACGGCCTGCGGCACCACGACCCCTACCAGCACGACCTCTACCAGGCCGTCTACCATGCCCACGACCGCCACCACCGCGACCGGCAGCAGCCCAGCGACTCGGGACGCCCCACCTGGACCGACCTCCAGGCCGAACTCGGCGCCCGTCCGGGCCGCACGCTGAGCCCGCACGAGCGGGTCGAACTGCTCGGCCGGCTCGCCGATCTGCCGCCGCCGGACAGCACCCGGGGACTGCTCGACATCCTCCACTCGCTGCCCGGCTTCCGGCTGCCGACCTTCTCGCCCGCACCGCGTGGCTGGCGCGACGGCCTCGGCGCGCTGTACGAGAACGTGCGCCACGACGGCGCGCTCCGGCTGGTCACCGAGTACGCGATGCGCGTGATGACCGCCGAGCGTCCCGTCACGCCCTTCGTGCTCGCCGCCGAACAGGCCCTGTGGGAGTGGATCAGGCAGGCCGCGACCCGCCTGGACAGCGACTACCGCAGCGAACTCGCCCGCAGGCGCGCCCAGCACCTCGGCGACCGGCCGCGCGTACGCTCGGGCCGCGACCGCGCCGACCACCGGACCGGGGAGACGGCGGCCGAGGCGGCCCTGGCGCACCGGACCGGCGACCTGGTGACGCACCGGACCGGGAGCGTGCTGAGCGACGAAGCCCCGCCGTACCGGTCGGGGGAAGCGCCGGGCGACGAGGTGGCGGCGCACCGGGCCGGGGGCCTGCCGGCCGCGGAGGCGCGGGCGCATCCCCGTGACATCGGGCTCGACCAGTCCGTCCTGCTCGAAGTGGAGCACCTCGCCTGGAACCGCGACCGTTGCGACTGGTCGGTCGCGGTGCTGCGGCCGGACGGCGAGGTGACCCGGCTGGACGACGGGCAGGGCGCCCCGCTGGCCGACCTCGCCGCGCGGGTCGCCGGGCCGCTCGCCGAGGCCTTCCGGCGCTGCGACGAGCCCGGCCGGCCCGTCCCGCTGCACGCGGCCCTGCCGCACCTGCTGCTCGACCTGCCGGTGGACGAGTGGCGGCTGCGGCCGGGCGCGGAGCCGCTCGGCGCCGAGCGGCCGGTGGTGGTCCGCTGCAAGGACCGCGACCAACTGCCCGCCGAGGACGGCTGGTACGAGGGCGGACTCCAGGATGGCGGACTCCAGGATGCCGAACTCCAAGATGGCGAACTGCAAGATGGCGGACTCCAGGGCGGTGCACCGCACGGCGGCGAGGCCGGGTTCCGCGGCGTCGACGAGGCTGCCGACCGCCGGGCCCGCTGGCACCCCGCGCACCCGGGAGGCGAGCGGTCGGTGACCCGGGCCAGGGCCGAGATACTCGACTGCGACGACGCGGTGCGCAGGCCGGTGTCGGAGGTCGCGGTGCTGCGCGCCCTCGCGCCCGGAACCGTCCCGGTGCTGTGCCGCCAGGGCGACCTGCGCTATCCGGACGACGCCACCGCCCTCGGGCGGATCGTCCGGGCCGGGTACGGGGTGGTGCTGTGGCGGCGCTGGAGCCGCCGTACCGACTCCGTGTGCGGGGAGTTCCACCGGGGCGCCAGGATGACCGTCGACGACGCGGACGGCGCCTGGGCGCTGCCCGACCTGGTGCACGGCCTGCGCAAACAGGTGCGCGAGGGGCTCACGGAGGCGTTCTGGGCCAAGGACATCGCTCTCCTGTACGACGATCCGCACCGCCCCCTGCCCGGTACGGGGGACCTGCTGGAGGCGCCGTGAACTCGCGCGCCCGGTGTGAGGCCCTTACGGGCTGTGCTGATGGTCGATAACGTGAAGCACGTTCGACGGCTGCCGTGGGTACGGGACGGACGAGTGACGACGAGGACCGGACATGACCGAATCCAGTGAGTGGCTCATCTACCGAGGCGCCGGGGAACCCCACGACGGCATGAACAGGCTGCCCCCGCCGCCCCCTTGGCGGGACTTCTCCGGCCGGGACGCGGCGGACGGCGGCGAGGGCTCGCGGGACCGCAGGCTCGGTGCGCACCGGCATCTGGCCGAGCTGCACCGGCCCGGCGCCGAGGAACTGGAGATGATCAACGCGGCGCTCTACCTGCGCCGTCCGTTGCTCGTCACCGGCAGCCCGGGGGCGGGCAAGAGCACGCTCGCGCACTCCGTCGCGTACGAACTGGGCCTGGGCGACGTGCTGCGCTGGTCCATCGTCAGCCGCTCCGCGCTGAGCGACGGCCTCTACCACTACGACGCCATCGCCCGGCTCCAGGACGTCCAGATCGCCGCGCAGGGCGGCTACGGCGCGGCGGGCGGCACCCCGGGTGCCGTCGAGGCGATCGGGAGCTACATCCGCCTCGGTCCGCTGGGCACGGCCCTGCTCCCCTCCGACACGCCTCGCGTGCTGCTGATCGACGAACTCGACAAGAGCGACATCGACCTGCCCAACGACCTCCTGAACGTCCTGGAGGAAGGGGAGTTCGAGATCCCCGAGCTGCAGCGGATCGCCGACCGGCTGCCGGACGGCGAGGCGGAGGTGCTCACCGCCGACGGCACCAAGGTGCGGGTCCGGGACGGCCGGGTGCGCTGCCGGGCCTTCCCGTTCGTGGTCCTGACCAGCAACGGCGAACGGGACTTCCCGGCGCCGCTGATGCGCCGCTGCATCCACCTCCAGCTGGACCGCCCCGACCACAGCCGGCTCGCCACGTTCGTCCGCGCCCACCTCGGCGACGAGGCGGCACGCGCGGGCGACGACCTGATCAACCGGTTCCTCGAGCGCTCCCGCAGTGAGCTGCTCGCCACCGACCAGTTGCTGAACGCGATCTATCTCACCGACGCGGCCGCCCCGCCCAGCCGCGACCGCCTCGCCGACCTGCTCATCCAGCGGCTCGACCGCCCGAGGTGAGCCGCTGATGCCGGACGCAGCACCGCGAAACGGCCCCGTCCCACCCGACCCGGACCACACCCCGCCCGCCCCACTCCACGACTCACCTGCCCCGGACCACGCCCCGCCCACCCCGGACCGTGTCGGGTCCGCCCCTGGCCATGACTCGCCCGCCCCGGACCGTGTCGGGTCCGCCCCTGGCCATGACTCGCCCGCCCCGGACCGTGTCGGGTCCGCCCCTGGCCATGACTCGCCCGCCCCGGACCGTGTCGGGTCCGCCCCTGGCCATGACTCGCCCGCC
>NZ_JBEYJU010000002.1:188985-218901 GCF_040703965.1 Streptomyces sp. NPDC006655
CCCCGGACCGTGTCGGGTCCGCCCCCGGTCGGACCTCTCCCGCCCAGGACCGCGCATCCTCCGTCCCGGACGGAGTTCCGGCTGGGTCAGGGCAGGTCGGGGCGGACGGCTCGGGGCAGGCCCCGGTCGAGCCGGGACCTGGCCTCGGGGGCGAGGGCGACGGTGAACCGTTGGCCGAGTTCGTGCGGCGGTTGCGGGAGGTCGGGCTCGATCCGGACGCCGAGGGACTGAGCGATGCCCTGTGGCTGGCCCGGTACGCGCGGTCCGGGAGCGAGGCGGCCGACGGTGCGCCGGGTTCCGGTGCCGGGCCGGGACCGGCCGTGGGGGCCGTCGTACCGCCGAAGGCGCCGCCGGGGGACGTTCCGTCCTCGGGGGGCGGGGACCGGCCGGTCCGACCGCCGTCGGCCGTCGCCGGGGAGGGCGGGGCCGAGCGCCGGGCGGCGCTGTACCCGCTGCCGCAGCAGCACGGCATCCCGCACGGCGCGGCCGTCGGGCGGATCGCCGGGCTGCCGGTCGGCGTGCCGGCGGCGCCCGCGCTGCCCGCGCCACTCGAACTCCAGCGCGCTTTAAGGCCGTTGCAGGCCTACCGCAGTGCCGCTCCGCCGCTGCGCACCGAGCTGGACGAGACGGGGACCGCCGAACAGGCCGCCCGTGCGGGCGGCCTGATCCTGCCCGTGTACCGCGCGGTGACCCGGGGTGACGCCCGGCTCCAACTGGTCCTGGAGGCCTCGCCGTCGATGCGGGTCTGGGACCGCATGTTCGCCGAACTGGGGCAAGTGTTCGGTCAGTTGGGCGCCTTCGCCGACATCCAGATCACCCACCTGCACACCGGCCCCGACGGCGAGGCCGCGGTCGGCCGCAGCGCCGACGTGCACGCCGCCCCGCTGCACACCGCCGACCGGCTCAGCGACCCGACGGGCCGCCGTATCACCGTCCTGGTCAGCGACTGCGCCGGCCCGCTGTGGCGCAGCGGCCGCGCCCACCGGCTGCTGCACCACCTGTCCCGGCAGGCCCCGGTCGCCGTGCTCCAGCCGCTGCCGCAGCGGATGTGGAGCCGCACCCGGCTCCCGGTCACCTACGGCGAGCTGAGCCGCGGCGAGACGCTGGGCGGCGCCACCGCGCTCCGGGTGCGCACCCCGGCCGGGAGCGCCGCGACCGGTCCCCGGGGTGCCGTACCCGTGCCGGTGCTGCCGCCCGAGCCGGTGGCGCTCGGGGCGTGGGCGAGGCTCCTCGCCGGGATCGGCGCCGGGCCGGTGGCGGGCGCGGTCGGCTGGGTGCGCGCGGACCAGCCGCCCGCCCCGTCGACCCGTCCCGGGCGCGCCCTGTCCGCGATCGAACGGGTCAGCAGGTTCCGGTCGACGGCCTCCCCGAGCGCCGGGCGCCTCGCCGTCTACCTGGCCGCGGCCCCGCTCTGCCTGCCGGTGATGCAGCTCGTCCAGCGCACCATGCTGCCCGACTCCGGCCCCTCCGAACTCGCCGAGGTGCTGCTCGGCGGCCTGGTCACCCGCGCCCGCGAGGACCACGGCCCGGACGGCACCCAGTGGTACGAGACGGAGCCCGAGGTGCAGGAGGCGCTGCTGTCCACCCTCGGCCGCGACGAGGCACTGCTCGTCCTCAAGCACTGTTCCGAGTACATCGAGCAGCGCTTCGGCAAGGGCGGCCCCAACTTCCCGGCCCTCGCCCTCGCCCAGCTCGGCGACGGCGGCTCCGGACGCCCGTACCCCCCGCCGGCCACCGGCTACCCGGCCCGCAACGGCGACCACGGGGACGCCACCCCGGTCCCGCAGCCCTTCGCGGAGGTCGCCGCCCGGGTGCTCGAACGCTTCATGCCGCTGCCCGAGCAGTTCCGCCTCTTCGGTGGCCGCGACACCGCCGTACGACCGGGAGAACGCCCCACGCACCAGGCCGTCGGCCGGGCCCGCGCGCTGCTCGTCCGGTTCGACACCGAGGGCATGGTGCAGGACCTCATCGACGCCGTGCAGCTGCTGCGCGGCGCCACCGAGCACGAGGAACCGCCGGGGGCGGACCCGGAGCTGTGGGCGCAGTACGCCGTCTGCACCCTGCGGCTGTGGGAGGTGCAGGGCGGCGCCGACCTGCTGCGCGAGGCCGAGGAGGCCGCGGAGCGGGCCGTGGCGCATCCGCACGCGCGCCGCGAACGCGCGGTCCTGGCCCGGGTGCTGGGCGCCGCCGCCACCGACCGCAGGCGCCGCGGCGACCGGGCCGGCGCCCTCGACCTGCTGCGCCGCGCCGACCGGGAGTACGCGGTGGCCTGCGGCGCCCCCGACCTCGACCAGCAGGAGGCGCTGCGGCTGACCCTGGAACGGGTCGGCGCGCTGGAGGCGCAGTGGCGGCTGGGCGGGGACAGCGCACTGCTCCAGGGCGCGGTCGGCATGCTGGAGGCGTTCGCCGACGCCTGGCCGGACCGCAGGCACCGGCCGCCCGAACTGCCGCTGGCCCACGGCCGGGTCCTGCTGCGCCTGTCCGACGCCACCTCCGACCCCGAACAGGCCCGCGGCTACGCCGAGCAGGCCTCCCGTTCGCTGCGCGACGCCCTGGAGTCCGCCCCCGGGGCCCCGGACCGGGTCCGGGTGCGGCTGGACCTGGTGGACGCCCTGCTGCGCGCGGGCGGCGCCCTCGACGAGGCCCAGGACCGGGTCGACGAGAGCCTCGCGGTCACCCGCAGGCGCGGTCAGCGGGCCGCCCTGCACCTGCGGGCCGGACGCATCCGGGTCGCCCGCCACGCCGAGACCGGCGATGCGCGGGAACTCCGGGAGGCGGCGGACGCGTTCGCGAGCGCGGCGGCGGACATGCCACGGGACGACCCCGGCTACTCCCAGGTCCTGGCCGAGTGGGGCGAGGCCCTGCTGCGCCGGGCGGCCTCGGAGGGCGGCGACCGGGCGTGGGCGCCGTTGTCCCAGGCGATCCGG
Source organism: Streptomyces sp. NPDC006655 (assembly GCF_040703965.1). Taxonomy (NCBI): domain Bacteria; kingdom Bacillati; phylum Actinomycetota; class Actinomycetes; order Kitasatosporales; family Streptomycetaceae; genus Streptomyces; species Streptomyces sp. NPDC006655. The sequence goes on from NZ_JBEYJU010000002.1 coordinate 191,913, forward strand.
GTCCTGCGGGACTGCCGTCGGGAGACCCCGGCCGGCCACCGCGACACCGGGCACCGGCTGCTGCTGCTGGGCCGCGGCCTGATCCTGCGCTACCGGCAGCGCGGCGACCGGGTGGACCTGCGGGAGGCGGAACACCTCTTCGGGCTCGCGGCGCACGCGGCGGCCGCCGCGGACGATCCGCTGCTGGCCGCCCGCTGCCGGCTCGACCTGGGACAGACGCAGTACGAGGCCTACCGCAGCCTCGGCCGTCCGGCCCGGCTCGACGAGGCCGTGGACGCGTTCCGGCTCGCCGCCGAGTCGGCCCGGGAGGCGGAGGCCGCGGCCCTGACCGAGCGGGGCCGTCAGGAAGCGGTGGTGCTGGGGGCTCAGGCCCACCACTGGCGGGGTATGTCCTACGAGGCGGCCGCGCGCCCACGGGCCGCCCGTGAGGCCTACCGCGCCGCCCGCACGGAATGGGCACGGCTGCCGGAGGGCACGCTGGCCACGGGGGCACCGACGGCTCGGGACACCGCCGAGCGGCTGGCCGAGCTGGACTGAAACGCGTAACCAAGTGGAGGGGACGGGGACATGAGCGAACGGGACGAGACGTCGCCGGCGGCCGGTGAGCCGTTGCCGGATCTGCTCGGGCTGGACCTGGAGGAACTGCGAACGGTCGAGCATCCGGTCCTGCGCGAGGTGCTGGACGCCCTGCGGGAGCGGACGGCACGGCCCAGCGAGATGCTCTGGGGCTTCAACAACGCGATGTGAAGCGGACCTTGCGCTGGTTGTGAGGCATCTGCCGCAGTACCGGTCGGTCGCGTTCGGTCAAATGTAATCAGAAAAAGGCGATTTCGATCGCAACGGGTTTGCGTCCGGTCTCCGACCGGGAAAGCGGCCTGATACGGCGGGAAAGGCGTACGGCATGGGGGTGCTGGAGTGTCCACGACCGGTCACCCCTTCCGCCAGTTCATCGTCAAGGTGCACGGCCGCTGCAACCTGGCCTGCACCTACTGCTACCTCTACGAGGGCCCGGACCGCACCTGGCGCACCCGCCCCGCCGCCGCCGCGCCCGCCGTCCTGGAGCGCACCGCCGACCGCATCGCCGAACACGCCCGCGCCCACGGCCTGACCGCGGTCTCCCTGGTCCTGCACGGCGGCGAGCCGCTGCTGGCGGGCGCCGGCACCCTCGCCCGCTTCACCGAGGCCGTCCGCACGCGGCTGCCCGCCGGCTGCGCGGTCCTCCCCACCGTCCAGACCAACGCCACCCTCCTCACCGAGGACCGCCTCACCGTCCTGGCCCGGCACGGCATCCGGATCGGCATCAGCCTCGACGGCGGCCGCGCCGAGCACAACGCGCGCCGCGTCGACCACGCCGGCCGGCCGTCCTGGCCCGCCGCGGCCCGCGGGGCCCGCCTGGTCGCCGAACGCTTCCCGGCGTCGTACGCGGGCGTCCTGACCGTCGTCGACCCCACTCTCGACCCGGTGGAGACGTACGACTCCCTCCTCGAACTCCGGCCGCCCGCCCTGGACCTGCTCCTGCCGCACGGCAACTGGTCGGCGCCGCCGCCGCACTGGGGGGACGTCCGGTACGGCGACTGGCTCTGCGCCGTCTTCGACCGCTGGTGGTCCGCGGGGCGCCGGGAGACCCGGGTCCGGCTGTTCGAGGAGTGCCTCGCCCTGCTGCTCGGCCTGCCCGCGGCGACCGAGTCCCTGGGGCTGGCCCCCTTCGACGCGCTCGTGGTGGAGACCGACGGGTCGATCGAGCAGGTCGACTCGCTGAAGTCGGCGTACGAGGGCGCCGCCCGGACCGGCCTGGACGTCTTCCGGCACACCTTCGACGACGCGGCACGCCACCCGGGGGTCGCCGCCCGGCAGACGGGCGCGGCGGCCCTCGCCGGCGACTGCCGGGCCTGTCCGCTGCTGTCCGTGTGCGGCGGCGGGCACTACGCCCACCGCTACCGGGCCGGACACGGCTTCCGCAACCCCTCGGTGTACTGCGCCGACCTGCAGCGTCTCATCCGACACGTGTCCGGCCGGCTCACCGTGGACGCGGTGCCCGCCCCGGCCTCTCGCGAAGGGGGCACCCCGTGATGTTTCCGGAGGTCCCGGAACCGGCCCTCGCCGAACTCGGGCGCACGGAGGGCGGCGCCGACACGCTCGCCCTGCTGATCCGGGACCAGGACACCCGGCGGCTGCTCCTGCTGCGTGCGGTACTCGACGCGGTACAGGCGGCGGACCCCGCCCTGTGCCCACCGGCGGCGAAGGCGCGCCTACGGGCCGACTGGACCCTCCTGACCGAGGCGGACCGCGCCACCACCCCCGCACCCGTGCCCCCGACGGGAGCCGCTGTCTCCGAGTCTCGGGCGAGGGCTGCCGCACCGGGACCCGTGACGGGGGCCGGTGTCCCCGGCCCTCCGCCCAGGGCCGCCGGCTCCGGGGCGCGAGGGTGGGGCGGTGGTGTGCTCGGGGCGGCCGGTGTGGCCGGCTCGGCGGCTCGGGTCAGACTCTGTCATCCGTTGCTCGGGCCCTGGGCCCGGCGGTGTCTGGCCGCGCTCGATCCGCGCGGCAGGGTCCCCGCCGACGAGCGGCGGCGTGAACTCGCCTGCGATCTGGACTACTTCAGTGCCGTGGCGGCGGTCGCCGCGGCCCGCGCCGGGATCGGCTTCACCACGGAACTGACGGCCCGCGACGGGCTGCTGGTACTGCCCTCGCTGGGTGCCCTGCGGACGGCCGGCCCCCGGGTCCGGGTGGCGTACGGCCAGGGCCGGCTGACGCTCGACCGGACGTCCGTCTTCCTGGAGCACGGCAGCGGCGCCTGGTCCGGCTCCCTCGCCTGGACCTCGGCGTACGCGCTCCCCGGCCTGGTCCCCGGCGCCGCCCCCGTCCCCCTGGACGACCTCGACCCCTACCGCGTCCCGCCCCGCGAACCCGACCAGTACGCCCTCAGCGGCCCGGCCGCCCCGGACGACGCCGAACGCAAGCGGTGGCTCCAGAGCTGGACCGGCACGGCCGCCGCCCTGCGAACGGGCGGCGAGGGACGGCTGACCGAGGCGCTGGCCCTGCTGCGGTGCCTGGTCCCGCTGGAGATGCCACCGGGCTCGGCGGGCCGGGGCAGTTGCAGCGGGACCCGGCGTGAGGCGTTCGGGGCGCTGCTCAGCAGCCTCCCCGCCACCCCGGCCGCCTTCGCGGCGACCCTCGTCCACGAGTTCCAGCACACCAAACTGGCGGCGCTCAGCGAACTGGTCGAGCTGCACCGGGCGGGACCGGCGGCCCGCTACTTCGCCCCCTGGCGCCCGGACCCGCGGCCGTACGACGGGCTCTTCCAGGGCGCCTACTCGCACCTCGCCCTCGCGGACTTCTTCCAGCGCCGGGCGCTCGGCGGGGAACCGGCGCACAGCGAGTCCGCGTGGGCGCAGTACGCGCGCTACCACGCCCAGGTGGGGGCGGCGCTGCCGGCGCTGGTCGCCTCGCCCGACCTGACGCCGGTGGGCCGGCGGTTCGTGGACGAGATGGCAGCCACCCACGAACGGCTCGCCGCGCATCCGGCGCCCTCGGGGCACACGGCGCGCGCGCAGGCGTACGTGAAGGCGGTCCGCGCGCTGTGGACACAGCGTCAGCCCCGTGGGGAATCGCGCTGAAATGACGACTTCTCAGGCCCCGCTGCGCAAAGATCGACAGGCTGAGGTATTCGGTTCCGAGGTCGCCCGACTCCCCAGAGCCGCACCGAGGTTCTAGGATTTTATGTCTACGCGTGGAGGCCGTCGCATGTCTGAAACTCGTACGCCGGTCAGGCCGACCGGGAGGGGGGCCGCGAGGCAGACCGTCACGATCAGCTTCGCCGGGTTCAACCGGGCCTGGGCGGCGTGGATCGGGGACAGGCTGGAGCGGCGCGGGGTCCGGGTCGTCTACGTGCGCTGGGACTCCCCGGCCGAGGAGACCCTGGTGGACCTGCTGCGCGGGCTCTCGCTCGCCGAGGGCCGGGTCCTGATCCTGGTCAGTGAACGGTACTTCCAGCTCGGCCCGCGGACCTTCGAGGAGTGGAACGCGGCGCTGCGCGAGGTGGTCGCGCCGGACCCCGCCAAGTTCGCCGCGGTGTCCGTGACCAGTACCCAGGTGCCCTCCGCCATCGCCGTACTGGCGCCGGTCGACCTGACCAACATGGGCGCCGACGAGGCGGAACGCCGCCTGCTGGACCGGCTCGACCTGCCCGCCGAGGCCCGCCCGTCCGCGGAGGGCTCCCGCGGCCCGCGCTTCCCGGCCGCGATGCCGGAGGTGTGGGGCGGGGTACCGCGCCGCAACACGCGTTTCACGGGCCGGGAACCGGTGCTGAACGAGGCGTACCACCTCCTCCAGGGCAGCGAACCGGGCGCGGGCGTGATCACGCTGCACGGCATGCCCGGGGTGGGCAAGACCCAGCTGGCCGCCGAGTACGTCTACCGCTTCGGCTCCGAGTACGACGTGGTGTGGTGGGTCAACGCGGAGAGCCGGGTCACCTACCGCCGCGTCCTCGCGGAACTCTCCACCAAACTCGGTCTCGCCACGGGCGACGAGTACGGCGAACGCCTGCGCGCGGTCCGCGACGCGCTGCGCCGGGGCAGCCCGTACTCCCGCTGGCTGCTGATCCTGGACGGCGCCGACGAGCCCGAACAGATCTGGGACCTGGTCCCGACCGGCCCGGGCCACGTGATCATCACCTCCCGCAACCCGGAGTGGAGCGAGCACAACAGCAAGCTGCTGGAGGTGAACGTCTACGACCGTGACGAGTCGGTCGCCTTCGTCAGGCGCCGCGCGCCGAGGCTGACCGAGCAGGAGGCCGACCAGCTCGCCGAGGCGCTGGAGGACCTGCCCCTGCTGCTGGACCAGACGGCGGGCTGGCTCAACGACTCGGACCTCTCTGTGGAGGACTACATCGCCCTGCTGGAGGACGGCGTCGACCCGGACGTCGTCAAGGTGTCGGCGGACTTCCCGCTGGCCTTCCAGACCGCGTGGGCGATACTGCTGAACAAGCTCCGCGAGACCGTTCCCGAGTCGGTCGACCTGCTGCGCCTGTGCACCTTCTTCGCGCCGGGCTTCATCCCGGTGCGCCTGTTGCGGGAGATGTCCACCGAAGACCTCCCGGAGCAGCTGACCAGGCTGTTCGACGACCCGCTGCTGTGGAACAAGGCGATCAACCAGCTGCGGCAGTACTCCGTGGTCCGGCTGGAGTCCCACGAGGCCGGCTCGGAGGAGATCCCCTCTCCCGGTGAAGCGGTGTACCTCCACCGGATGGTGCACCAGATCGTCGGCAAGGACATGCCGGAGGCGAGCCGGCGGGAGTTCATCGACGTCGTGCGCCGCGCGCTGGCCGAGGCCGACCCCGGCCGTCCGACCGACACCCGCAACTGGGAGGCGTACGCGGAACTCGTACCGCACCTGAAGTACGCCGACGTCCTCAACAGCACGGACCGCAAGGTGCAGAACCTGGTTCTCAACTGCCTGCGGTACATGTGGTGGGCGGGGGAGTACACCTCGGGCTGGAAACTCGGCAGGCGGACCGTGAACGCCTGGCGCGAGCTGCTGGGCGAGTCGGACACGCGGGTGTGGGAGGCCACGCACCACTACGCCAACCTGCTGCGCTCAGCGGGCCGGTTCGAGGACACCGAGGCGATCGACCGGGAAGCCATGGAGCACCTGCGCCGGGGCGGCGAGCGGTCCCTGGAGTACCTCCGGGCGGCCAACGGGCTGGGGGCCGACCTGCGTGAACTGGCCCGCTACGAGGAGGCCCTCGAACTGGACGACTGGCTGTACCCGGCCTACCGGGAACTCCTCGGCGAGCAGGACTCCCGCACCCTCAACGCCCTGAACAACAAGGGGTACACGCTGCGGCTCATGGGCCGCTACGAGGAGGCCATGGAGGCCGACCGGCAGACCCTGGAGACCCGCCGCCTGGTGCTGACGGGCCGCCACCTCATGACCCTGTTCTCCGAGGTGTCCTTCTCCATCGACCTCAGGCTGCTGGGCCGCTACGCGGAGGCCGAGTCGAACAACCTGCGGACCGTCCGCGAGTACAGCCACGTCGGCGGCCTGGGCAGTCCGGACGCGCTGCGGGCCCAGCTCAACCTGGCGCTCTGCCAGTTGCGGACCGGGGACCGCACCTCGGCCGGGGCGCTCCTCACCCAGGTGCTGGACGGGTACGAGCGGAAACTCGGCGAGAACCACCTGCGTACGCTGTCCGCCGCCGTCAGCCACAGTTGTTTCAACCGTGAGCACGGCGACATCGACCTGGCCCGCGAGACCAGTGAGTCCATCCTGGCCCGCTACGAGCAACTCCTCGCGGAGGGGCACCCGTTCACCGTCGGCGCCCGGGCGAACCAGGCACTGGTCCTGCGCAACGTCGGTGAACGCGAGGCCGCCCACGTCCTGATCGAGCAGGCGCTGGCCGGCATGACCGGTGCCGTCGGCGAGTACCACCCGTACACGCTCGGCTGTGCCATCAACGCCTCCGCGCTGCGCAACCTCATCGGGGAGACGGAGTCCGCGGCGGAGCTGAGCAGGACCACCGTCGCCCGGGCCACCGAGACCCTCGGCCGCACCCACCCCCTCACGCTCTCCGCCCGCGTCGCGTACGCGGCCGACCTGCGCGGGCTGCGTTCCCGGCAGCAGGCCGAGAAGGTCGAGCAGGAGGCGCTGTCCGACCTGGAGGCCACCCTGGGCAGGCAGCACGTCCACACCATCTCCGCCCGCGCCCGCAACCGCCCGTACTGGGACTTCGAACCCCAGGCGAGCTGACCCCCGGACGCCGAAGGGCCCGGCCCCCGTGACGGGGACCGGGCCCTTCGTGGTGCGCTGCCGCAGGCTACGCCTGCCGGAGGCTCACGCCTCGAACACCTCGCGGACCAGCTGCTCCTGCTCCGCCTGGTGCCGCTTCGCGGAACCGACGGCCGGGGAGGAGCTGTGCGGGCGGGAGATGCGCCGCAGGCGCTCGCCGGCCGGGACGTCCGCGCCGACCGCCAGGTCCAGGTGGTCGATCAGGTTGAGGGCGATGAACGGCCAGGCACCCTGGTTCGCCGGCTCCTCCTGGACCCACAGGTACTTCGCGGCGTTCGGGTACTTGTTGACCTCGGCCTGGAGCTCGGCACCCGGCAGCGGGTACAGGCGCTCCAGCCGGATGATCGCCGTGTCCGTGACACCGCGCTTCTCCCGCTCGGCCTCCAGGTCGTAGTAGACCTTGCCGGTGCAGAAGACGACCTTGCGGACCGCGTTCGCGTCCACCGAGGCGTCGCCGATGACCGGGCGGAACTGCCCGCTCGTGAACTCCTCCGCCTTCGAGGCCGCCGCCTTGAGGCGCAGCATCGACTTCGGGGTGAAGACGACCAGCGGCTTGTGGTGCGGGTTGTGCACCTGCCACCGCAGGAGGTGGAAGTAGTTCGACGGGAGGGTCGGCATCGCGACCGTCATGTTGTTCTGGGCGCAGAGCTGAAGGAAGCGCTCGATACGGGCCGAGGAGTGGTCCGGGCCCTGGCCCTCGTAGCCGTGCGGGAGCAGCAGGGTGACGCCGGACGTCTGGCCCCACTTCTGCTCGGCGGCCGAGATGTACTCGTCGATGACCGACTGGGCGCCGTTGGTGAAGTCACCGAACTGCGCCTCCCACATCACCAGCGCGTCCGGACGGGCCAGCGAGTAGCCGTACTCGAAGCCCATCACCGCGTACTCGGAGAGCAGCGAGTTGTAGACGTTGTAGCGGGCCTGGTCCTCGGAGAGGTAGAGCAGCGGGGTGTAGTCGAGGCCCGTCTCGCGGTCGATCAGGACCGCGTGGCGCTGGCCGAAGGTGCCGCGCTGCGAGTCCTGGCCGGACAGGCGCACCGGGGTGCCCTCCATCAGCAGCGAGCCGATGGCCAGGGTCTCGCCCATGCCCCAGTCGATCGTGCCGTCCTCGATCATCGCCGCCCGGCGCTGCAGCTGGGGCAGCAGACGCGGGTGGACGGTGAAGTGGTCCGGGATGTTGACCTGGGACTCGGCGATCCGCTTCACGACCTCCGCGGAGATCGCGGTCGGCACGGCGACCGGGAAGCCGTCCTGCGGCTCGCGGACGTCACCGGCGGTCGGCTGCGAGGTGGCCTCACGGACCTCCGTGAAGACCTTCTCCAGCTGGCCCTGGTAGTCCTGGAGGGCCTGCTCGGCCTCTTCCAGGGTGATGTCGCCGCGACCGATCAGGGACTCGGTGTAGAGCTTGCGCACCGAGCGCTTCTTGTCGATCAGGTCGTACATCAGCGGCTGGGTGAAGGCCGGGTTGTCCGACTCGTTGTGACCGCGGCGGCGGTAGCAGATGAGGTCGATCACCACGTCCTTGTTGAACGCCTGGCGGAACTCGAAGGCGAGCCGCGCGACGCGGACCACGGCCTCCGGGTCGTCGCCGTTCACGTGGAAGATCGGGGCCTCGATCATGCGCGCCACGTCGGTGGCGTACATGGAGGAGCGCGAGGACTCCGGGGCCGCGGTGAAGCCGACCTGGTTGTTGATGACGATGTGGACCGTGCCGCCGGTGCGGTAGCCGCGCAGCTGCGACATGTTCAGGGTCTCGGCCACCACGCCCTGGCCCGCGAAGGCCGCGTCGCCGTGCAGCGCGACCGGCAGGACCGTGAAGTCCGTGCCGCCCTTGTTGATGATGTCCTGCTTGGCGCGGGCGATGCCCTCGATGACCGGGTCGACCGTCTCCAGGTGGGAGGGGTTCGCGGCCAGCGAGACCGTGATCTGCTCGCCGTCCAGGCCGGTGAAGGTGCCCTGGGCGCCCAGGTGGTACTTCACGTCGCCGGAGCCGTGCATCGACTTCGGGTCGAGGTTGCCCTCGAACTCGCGGAAGATCTGCGCGTACGACTTGCCGACGATGTTCGCGAGGACGTTCAGGCGGCCGCGGTGGGCCATGCCGATGACGACCTCGTCGAGGCGGGACTCGGCGGCCGAGTCCAGGACCGCGTCGAGCAGCGGGATGACCGACTCGCCGCCCTCCAGGGAGAAGCGCTTCTGGCCGACGTACTTCGTCTGCAGGAAGGTCTCGAACGCCTCGGCCGCGTTCAGGCGGCGCAGGATGCGCAGCTGCTCCTCGCGCTCCATCTTGGAGTGCGGGCGCTCCACGCGGTCCTGGATCCACTTGCGCTGCTTGGGGTCCTGGATGTGCATGAACTCGATGCCGGTGGTGCGGCAGTACGAGTCGCGCAGCACGCCGAGGATGTCGCGCAGCTTCATCATCGACTTGCCGGCGAAGCCGCCGACCGCGAAGTCGCGCTCCAGGTCCCACAGGGTGAGGCCGTGCTCGGTGATGTCCAGGTCGGGGTGCTTGCGCTGCTTGTACTCCAGCGGGTCGGTGTCGGCCATGACGTGGCCGCGGACCCGGTAGGAGTGGATCAGCTCGAAGACGCGGGCGGCCTTGGTGACGTCGTCGTCGTGCGAGGCGTCGATGTCCCGCAGCCAGCGGACCGGCTCGTAGGGGATGCGCAGGGCCTCGAAGATGTCGTCGTAGAAGCCGTTCTCGCCGAGGAGGAGGTTCGCGACCTGGCGCAGGAACTCGCCGGAGGCGGCGCCCTGGATGACCCGGTGGTCGTAGGTCGACGTGAGCGTCATGACCTTCGAGACGCCGAGCTTGTTCAGGGTGTCCTGGGAGGTGCCCTGGAACTCCGCGGGGTAGTCCATGGAGCCGACGCCCATGATGACCGACTGGCCGGGCATCAGGCGCGGGACCGAGTGGACGGTGCCGAGGCCGCCGGGGTTGGTCAGGGAGACCGTGACACCGGTGAAGTCGTCCATCGTCAGCTTGTTGTCGCGGGCGCGACGGACGATGTCCTCGTAGGCCTGCCAGAACTCGAAGAAGTTCAGCGTCTCGGCCTTCTTGATGGCCGCGACGACGAGCTGGCGGTCGCCGTTGGGCTTCACCAGGTCGATGGCGAGGCCCAGGTTGACGTGGGCCGGCTTGACCAGGGTCGGCTTGCCGTCCTTCTCGCCGAACGACCAGTTCATCGACGGCATGGCCTTGATGGCCTGCACCATCGCGAAGCCGATCAGGTGCGTGAAGGAGATCTTCCCGCCCCGGGCGCGCTTCAGGTGGTTGTTGATGACGATCCGGTTGTCGAAGAGCAGCTTCACCGGGACCGCGCGGACCGAGGTGGCCGTCGGCAGCTCCAGCGAGGCGTTCATGTTCTTCGCGACGGCCGCGGCGGGGCCACGCAGGGTGACCAGTTCGGGACCCTCGGGCGCGGCGGCGGGCGCGGCCTTCGCGGCGGCCGGCTTGGCGGCGGCCGGGGCGGCGGGCTTCGCGGGCGCCGGAGCCGGGGCCGGGGCCGCGGCGGGTGCGGCGGCCTTGGGCGCCGCGGGGGCGGCCGGCGCGGCAGGAGCCGCGGCTGCGGGCGCCTGGGCGGCGGGAGCGGGCTGCGCGGGCGCCGAAGCCGCCGGCTGGGCCGGCGCCGGTGTCGTGGTGCCCGCGGCCCCCGCGGCCGCGGTACCCGCCGGAGCCGGGGCGGCGGGCGCTCCGGGCTTGTAGTCGGCGAAGAAGTCCCACCAGGCTCGGTCTACCGAATTCGGGTCCTGGAGGTACTGCTGATAGATCTCGTCGACGAGCCACTCGTTCGGTCCGAACGCGGCCGCGGGGTTCTTGCCCGCTTGGTCTGCGTCGGTCGAGATGCTCGAGTTACTGGGGGACTGTGGCGACACGGCGGCAACCGCCCTCTTCCGCTTCACAAGGTTATGGACAGCGGGAATAAAGGCTACGCCTCCCTGGCCGGGAAGGTCAGGCTGAGCAAGGTCATCGTCGCGTAAGTCACACCGGAAAACTTGTTTCAGGGCTTGAAATGGCGGGAAACAAGCGTGGTTCCGCTGCGACCGGGCTCAACCGGGCATGGCTCCGCCGGGCCGGGTACCGCCTCGTTCCCGACGGTCGCGCGGACCACAGGTGGATCTTGAGACTCCGGTGCGCACTTTACGTCAACTTGGCACGGATCAAAGCCCCGGAAGTGTGACGATGATCCTGCAACCACGTTCGGATTCGGCCACGCGGATCCCGCCGCCGTGCAGATCCACCGCCCAGCGGGCGATCGCGAGCCCCAGCCCCGTACCGCCGTCGCTGCCCGGTCCGTGCGGCCGCCGGACGGCGCCCCGGTTGAAGCGCTCGAAGACGCGGTGCCACTCCGAGCGCGGAATGCCGGGGCCCTCGTCGAGGACCTCCAGCTCCAGCGACTCCGGCTGCGGCCCGCGCCGCGCCCGCACGGTCACCCGGCCGTGCGGTGGGCTGTGCTTGACCGCGTTGTCGATGAGGTTCGCCACGACCTGGTGGATGCGCTCCGGGTCGGCGTGGGCGGTCAGCTCCGGCGGCGACACGTCCAGGTGCAGATGCACGTCGGTACGGGTGTGGCTGCCGGAGTTCGAGGCCAGCCCGCGGGCCCCGGCGACCATGTTGGCCTCCTTGAGCACCCCCGACAGGTACGGCCACACCTCGAAGCGGCGCTGCCGCAGCGGCACGACGCCGTTGTCGAGGCGGGAGAGGTCCAGCAGGGTCTCCACGAGGCGGCCGAGGCGTTCCGTCTGTTTCAGGGCCGTGCGCATGGTCTCGGTGTCCGGCTCGGCGATCCCGTCCACGACGTTCTCCAGGACGGCCCGCAGACCCGCGATGGGCGTGCGCAGCTCGTGCGAGACGTTCGCGACCAGTTCTTTGCGCTGGCGGTCCTGGGCCTCCAGCTCGTCGGCCATGACGTTGATCGTCTCGGCCAGGTCGCCCAGCTCGTCCCGCCGGTTCTCGCGGACCCGGCGCGTGTAGTCGCCCTGTGAGATCGACCGGGCCACCGTGTTCATGTCGTCCAGCGGCGCGGTGAGCGAATGCGCCACGAACTGCGTTATCAGCAGCGTGGCGATCATCGAGAAGACCGTGATGAAGCGGAGCTCCGTCTTGGTGGACACCGCGATCATCGACAGACCCGTGGTGATCAGCACCGAGACGACGACCAGCGCGCCCAGCTTGGTCTTGATCGAGAACGGGCGTACCCCGCCCCAGGGCTGTTCCCCGGGGCCCGGGGAACCTCCTGATCCCCCGTGGCCTCTTGGCCCGGCCGGCCCGCCGCTCATGGCGTCGGGGTCTCCAGCGCGTACCCCACACCGTGCACGGTGCGGATCCGCTCGGCGCCGATCTTCCGGCGCAGCGCCTTGATGTGGCTGTCGACCGTCCGGGTGCCCGAGGCGTCCGCCCAGTCCCACACCTCGGCGAGCAGCTGCTCACGGGAGAGCACCGCGCGCGGGGTGTTGGCCAGGCACACCAGCAGGTCGAACTCGGTCGGCGTGAGGTGCACGTCCTCGCTGCGCACCCGTACCCGGCGCTGCGCGTGGTCGATCTCCAGTTCACCGAGGCGCAGGATGCCGGAGCGGGGCGTGGAGGCGGCGATGGCCGCCCGCTCCACCCGCCGCAGCAGCACGTGCACGCGTGCCGCCAGCTCCCGCATGGAGAACGGCTTGGTCATGTAGTCGTCGGCGCCGACCCCGAGGCCGACCAGCATGTCGGTCTCGTCGTCCCGCGCGGTGAGCATCAGCACCGGCACCGGCCGGGCGGCCTGCACCCGGCGGCAGACCTCCAGACCGTCGAAGCCGGGCAGCATGATGTCGAGGATCAGCAGGTCTGGCTGCCAGGCCTCGGCCGTGTCGACGGCGGCCGGGCCGTCGCCCGCGGTTTGCACGAGGAATCCCTCGGCGCGCAGGCGGGCCGCGATGGCGTCGACGATCGTCTGGTCGTCCTCGACGACCAGAACACGGCGCTGGGCGCCCTGAGTCGCCGTCGCCGTGCCGTTGTGGGAGGTGTGTGTCTGCTCCATCGCCCGCCCCTGTGTGCTTTCCGGAACCAGTGGGGTGATCCCATGACTGCGATTGACGCTTGAATGATCCGCGTCAGGGATGCACATTACGGGGACAGGTGGCGCACTCGCTATCCAGGGCGGACGGCAAGGTGGACGACGTCCGGAACGCCCCGGGCAACCGGGATCTCTTCGGTACGCACCTGCGTGAACCCGGCATTCCACAAGGTTTCTTCGAATTCCGCCGAGGGTTGCGCCGACCAGACGGCGAGCACCCCGCCCGGTGTCAACACCCGTGCGCAGCTTGCCAGTCCGGCCGGTGAGTAAAGGCCCTCGTTGGCCATGTCGACGGTCCAGCCGGGTCCGTTGTCGATGTCCAGGCACAGCGCGTCGAACGTGTCGCATGTCTCATTGACGTACGCCACCAGATCGTCCTCGACGATCACCGTGCGCGGATCGGCGAAGGCGCGCGTGGAGAGTGCGGACAGCGGGCCGTCCCGGTGCCAGTCGACGACCGCGGGCTCCCGCTCCACCACGGTGATCCGCCCCCAGTACGGGTCCCGCGCGGCGTGCGCCAGCGAGAACCCGACGCCGAGGCCGCCGATCAGCACCGCCGGCGCCGCCCGCCCCTCCAGCGCCGCCCGGGCGGCGTCCACCAGCAGCCGCTCCGAGCGGCCGTCGGAGGTGTCCATCAGGAAGCAGCCGTTGGCGATGATCTGAAGCAGCTCGCCGTGCCGCCGCAGCACCACCTCGCCGTAGGGGCCGTCGCGCCGGTCCAGGACCACAGGACGGCCGTCGTACTCGGAGGCTGCGGTGCTCATGGCCGACATCCTGCCCCAACAGAGCTGTGCGGCCATGCGAATTACGGGTGCCGGTCGGTCGCACGGGAGTCACTCGTTCGAGGGGCGGCACGGCGCTTCGCACCCGCGGGGGGCCGGATGCGGCTCATAGGGTTCCTCCTGTCCCCTCACGGTTCTTCAGAAAATCCTGAGAATCGTTCGCCGCGTGGCCTCGGTCATAGACAGCGGCTCGCGGGACGGCGAAGGGTGGGGTGAAACGGAAGGAGCCCCTCACCGTGGAACGGACCGCGTGGGCCGAGTCGACGCCCCCGCACGAGCCCCTTCCGGCTGCCTCGCCCCAGCCCCTCGCGGCTGTCCCGCCCGAACCGCTGCCGGGCACCGAGGTCGCCGTTCTGCTGGACGGCGTGCCCCGGCAGCGCGGACCGGCCGCGGTGGTGCTGCCGCCGGTGCCGCGGCCCGCCGCCGTCCCGCTGCGCCTGCTGCCCACCCCCGCCGGCACGCCCGTCACCTTCGGGTACACGGCGATCCTCGCCCTCACCTCGCTGTTCGCGAGTCACGTCGGCTCCGGTCCGATGCACACGATCTACCAGGACTCCAGCACCGACGTGGCGCATCTGCTGCGCACCCCGGTCTTCGTCCTGCTGGCGAGCGCGCTGTGGATCGCGGGCGGGCTGCTGTCGCCCTACGCCCTCGCCTTCGTGCTCGCGCTGACCGCGCTGGAACGACGGATCGGGGGCGCCCGCGCGATCCTCGTCTTCCTCACCGGCCACGTGCTGGCCACCCTCGGCACCGAGGTGCCGGTCGGCCTCGCGGTGCTGGTCGGCCACCTCCCCGACACCTCCCTGCACCGCCTCGACTACGGCATCAGCTTCGGCGTCGCCGCGAGCCTCGGCGCGCTCTGCGGTCTGCTCGGCCCCTGGCTGCGCTGGCCGCTGCTCGCCCTGGTCGCCTGCACCCTGCTGTCCGACCTCATCGACTTCGATGACCCGATGACCAACTGGGGCCACCTGCTGGCGCTGGCCGTCGGCACGGCACTCTGGCCGACGGTACGGCGCTGGCAGCGGGAGCCGGGGCCCCACCGGTAGGAGCGCCGCCACCGGTACGGGAGCCGGTGCCGTCCCGGTCCGAGGCGCAGGCGAGGCGAGGCGAGCGGCGGCGGGGCTCCCTCGGCTCCGTGAGGTCGGCCGGGGTGTCGTAGCCGCACACCTTCCACTCCACCGGCTCCCCGCGCGCCGCGAAGAAGTCCCGCTGCCGGGCGATCAGCGCGTCCGGCTCGGTGCCGCGCAGCCCGCGCCAGTCGGAGGGGCCGGTCACGAAGCCCCGGGGGCGGCCCACCACCCGGAGCACCGGGCCGTCGTGCGTGTACGTGATGCCCGGCACCGGGGTGGGCCGGACGGCGCGCATCTGGGTGTCGTGGCGGCGAGCGGGGCCGCCGTGCCGTCGGTGTCCGTCACCGGCCGACCGTACGGGGAATGCGCCCGCGCCGATCAACTGTTTTTCCGGCCGTGCGACCGGCTCCGGCCAGGTCACCACGTGATCGCTCAGAGCGAACATATGCACGGGAACATTTCTCGATGCCCAAGCATTGAGTCGGCATAGCTCAAGTTCACTGCCGAAGGGGAGATCATGGCTTCGACGTCCGCATCACTCACCCTCCCTGTGCTGCCGCTCGACGGCGAAGTCGTGCTGCCCGGGATGGTGGTCCCGCTGGACCTCAAGGACCCCGATGTCCGTGCCGCCGTGGAAGCGGCGCAGGCCGCCGCCCGTACCGAGCCCGGCAAGCCCAGGGTGCTGCTGGTGCCGAGGATCGACGGCACCTACCCGGGCACCGGCGTGCTCGGCACCGTGGAGCAGGTCGGCCGGCTCGCCGACGGTGACCCGGGCGCGCTGATCCGCGGCCGCCACCGGGTCCGCATCGGCGCCGGCACCACCGGCCCGGGTGCCGCGCTGTGGGTGGAGGGCACCCGCGTCGACGAGAACGTCCCGGACCCGGTGCCCGGTCACGTCACCGAACTGGTCAAGGAGTACAAGGCCCTCGCCACCGCCTGGCTGCGCAAGCGCGGCGCCTGGCAGGTCGTGGACCGGGTGCAGGCCATCGACGACGTCTCCGCGCTCGCCGACAACTCCGGTTACTCGCCCTTCCTGACCACCGAGCAGAAGATCGAACTGCTGGAGACGGTCGACGCCGTCGCCCGGCTCAAGCTCGCCACCCAGCAGCTGCGCGACCACCTGGCCGAGCAGGACGTGGCCGAGACCATCGCCAAGGACGTCCAGGAGGGCGTCGACAAGCAGCAGCGCGAGTTCCTGCTCCGCCGCCAGCTGGAGGCGGTCCGCAAGGAACTGCGCGAGCTGAACGGGGACTCCGCCAAGGAGGGCGAGGAGTCCGACGACTACCGCGCCCGCGTGGAGGCCGCCGACCTGCCGGAGAAGGTCCGCGAGGCCGCCCTCAAGGAGGTCGACAAGCTGGAGCGGTCCAGCGACCAGTCCCCCGAGGGGTCGTGGATCCGCACCTGGCTGGACACCGTCCTCGAACTGCCGTGGAACGAGCGGACCGAGGACGCGTACGACATCCGGGGCGCCAAGGCGGTCCTGGACGCCGAGCACGCCGGTCTGGAGGACGTGAAGGAGCGGATCACCGAGTACCTGGCGGTGCGCAAGCGCCGCAGCGACCGGGGGCTCGGGGTCATCGGCGGGCGCCGTGGCGGCGCCGTGCTGGCGCTCGTGGGCCCGCCCGGTGTCGGCAAGACCTCGCTCGGCGAATCGGTCGCGCACGCCATGGGCCGCAAGTTCGTCCGCGTCGCCCTCGGCGGTGTGCGGGACGAGGCCGAGATCCGCGGTCACCGGCGGACGTACGTCGGCGCCCTGCCCGGCCGGATCGTGCGGGCGATCAAGGAGGCCGGTTCGATGAACCCGGTCGTCCTGCTCGACGAGATCGACAAGGTCGGCTCCGACTTCCGGGGCGACCCGGCGGCGGCGCTGCTCGAAGTCCTCGACCCGGCGCAGAACCACACCTTCCGCGACCACTACCTGGAGGTCGAACTCGACCTGTCCGACGTGGTCTTCCTGGCCACCGCCAACGTCCTGGAGGCCATCCCGGAGGCCCTGCTCGACCGTATGGAGCTGGTCCGCCTGGACGGCTACACCGAGGACGAGAAGGTCGTCATCGCCCGTGACCACCTGCTGCCGCGCCAGCTGGAGCGGGCGGGGCTCGCCGCGGACGAGGTGACCCTGGCCGAGAGCGCGCTGCGCAAGCTCGCCGGCGAGTACACGCGGGAGGCGGGCGTGCGCACCCTGGAGCGGTCGATCGCCCGGCTGCTGCGCAAGGTCGCGGCCCAGCACGAACTCGGCGCCCGGGAGCTGCCGTTCACCATCACGGACGCGGACCTGCGCGCCCTGATCGGCCGGCCGCACCACGTGCCCGAGTCCGCCCAGGACCCGGCCGAGCGGCGGACCGCGGTCCCCGGTGTGGCCACCGGTCTCGCGGTCACCGGAGC
The DNA here is from genome assembly GCF_040703965.1 of Streptomyces sp. NPDC006655. Lineage (NCBI taxonomy): Bacteria > Bacillati > Actinomycetota > Actinomycetes > Kitasatosporales > Streptomycetaceae > Streptomyces > Streptomyces sp. NPDC006655. The sequence goes on from NZ_JBEYJU010000002.1 coordinate 208,986, forward strand.
GGGCGGCGACGTCCTCTTCGTCGAGGCGTCGCTGGCCGACCCGGAGACGGGCGCGGCGGGCCTGACCCTCACCGGCCAGCTGGGCGACGTGATGAAGGAGAGCGCGCAGATCGCCCTGTCCTTCCTGCGCTCGCACGGCGCCGAACTGGAACTCCCGGTCGGCGACCTGAAGGACCGGGGTGTGCACATCCACTTCCCGGCGGGCGCGGTCCCCAAGGACGGCCCGAGCGCGGGCGTCACGATGACCACGGCGCTGGCGTCGCTGCTCTCCGGGCGGCTGGTCCGCACGGACGTGGCGATGACCGGTGAGGTCTCGCTGACCGGCCGGGTGCTGCCCATCGGCGGTGTGAAGCAGAAGCTGCTCGCCGCGCACCGCGCCGGGGTGACGACCGTCATCATCCCGAAGCGCAACGAGGCCGACCTGGACGACGTCCCGGCCGAGGTGCTGGACAAGCTCGACGTCCACGCCGTGACCGACGTCCGGCAGGTCCTGGAACTGGCGCTCGCGCCCGCCACCAGCGGGGCGACGTCGGAGGTACCGGCAGCGGCGTGACGGACGGTGCCGGGCACGGCAGGGCCCGGGTCCCCGAACGGGACCCGGGCCCTCGCCCGGTCCGGGAGGGTCAGCCGTTGGCGAGCGCGACCACGCTGTCCAGGGTTCCGTTGAACTTGTCGTGGTCCCCGACGGTCGGACCGGTCGACGTGTACTGCCACATCGTGTACGACGACCAGCCGGCCGGCAGCGTGCCCACCTCCGAGGCGTACCGGGCGACCCAGAGCGGATTGGCGGCGAACCCGGCGTAGTTGCCGGTGCAGTCGGACCACCAGCTCGTCGCCGTGTAGATGACGGCGTTGCGGCCCGTGCGCGCCTTGTACCGGTTCAGGAAGTCGGTGATCCAGCCGACCATCCCGCTCGCGGACTTGCCGTAGCACGCGTCGCCGTACGGGTTCCACTCGATGTCGAGGACACCGGGCAGGGTCCGGCCGTCCTTCGACCAGCCGCCGCCGTGGTCGACGAAGTAGTCGGCCTGGGCGGCGCCACCCGTGGTGTCCGGGGTCGCGAAGTGGTAGGCGCCGCGGATCATGCCGACGTCGTAGGAGCCGTTGTACTGCTGGGCGAAGGACGGGTTCGTGTAGTACGTGCCTTCCGTCGCCTTGCTGTACGCCCATCGGACCCCGCTGCCCAGCAGCGCCGACCAGGCGACGTCGCCCTGGTAGCTGGCGACGTCGACACCCTCGGTCTGGGTGGCGAGGCCGGTTCTGGGCGTGCCGTTCTGGCCGTCGTGGGCCAGCACGCCCGTGCCCATGTAGGCCGAGCCGCGGGCGGGCACGGCCGGGTCGGCGTGGACGGGGGCGGGGGAGAGCGCCGCGCACAGCAGGGCGGCGAGCGTGGTGAGCAGGGCGGGGGCGGGTCTGAGCAGGGGCATGCCGTGCCTCCGTGGGGTGAGGGGATCCCAGATATGCCAGAGCCGACCGGTATGACCGGCGCGACACGAGGGACCGCGAGCCGAGGTCACACGGGTCGACCATGGGCGTGCGCATGCCATCGCCGAAGAGGGGGTCCGGAGGCTGCCGCTGGTCTACGCCTGCGAAATACTTGGTGAGCGGGGCGACGACAGGGTTTGACCCGGACTTTCCGTACTGCGAAACCGATCAGGGGTGCTGACGTGCACGAGGACGACAAGGGCGAGGGGCGCCGCCCTGCCACCGAGCCGGCGCCGACGCCGCCGGCCGGCGCGGACCAGGAGTTCCTGGCTCTGGAGCGCGAGTTGACGGTGCTGCTGCGGCGCGCCCGGGCCAACCAGGGCGAGATGGCCCGGGAGGTCCACCCCGACCTGGAGTCCGCCGCCTACGGGCTGCTGGTCCGGCTCGACGAGAGCGGCGGCCGGCGTGCCACCGAACTCGCCGCCTACATCGGCGTCGGCAAGGCCACCATGTCCCGCCAGCTGCGCGCCCTGGAGGAGCTCGGCCTGATCGCCCGCGAACCCGACCCGGCCGACGGACGGGCCTGGCTGGTCGCCCTCACCGAGGAGGGCCGGCGCCGGGTCGGCCGGGTCCGCGAGGCCCGCCGCGGCCGCTACGTCCGCCAGCTCGCCCACTGGCCGCGCACCGAGGTCGCCGAACTGGCGCGCCTGCTGCACGAGTTGAACGGCGTCATGGAGAAGTAGCCGACGCCGGCCGCCGAGCCCCGGCCGCCGAGCCCCGGCCGCGCGGCCGGCGACGCCGGAAGGGTCCCCGCAGGGCGGACCTCACAGCTCGGCGCCGGGGGGTCGGCCAGGGCGCGGTGCATGTTCGCGGCCGGTCCCCGCCGGACGGGCCTCACAGCGCGGCGCCGGGGGGTCGGCCAGGGCGCGGTGCATGTTCGCGGCCGGTCCCCGCCGGACGGGCCTCACAGCGCGGCGCCGGGGGGTCGGCCAGGGCGCGGTGCATGTTCGCGGCCGGTCCCCGCCGGACGGGCCTCACAGCTCGACGTACACCACCGTCGCGTCGTCGTGCGTCTTGCTCCGCCCCAGGAACGCCCGCTCCTCGCGGTCGGCCGCCTCCAGTTCGCGCACCCGGTCCACCAGGGCCCGCGCGCCCTCCTTGCGCACGAGGTCGAACAGGGCCGTCCAGTCGCCCTCGCGGAACGTCTCCGTCCAGCGGGTCGCCCCGTCCGTGAGCGCGACCAGGGCGGCGACCTCGGAGCGCGGCACGGTCCCGGTGACCGCGCGGGCGGCCACCGCCGGGTCGGCGGCGGCCGTGAAGAAGCCGCCCTCCTTGTTGCGGACCGTGGCGTCGGCGATCGCGGCCGAGGCGAGGAAGGCGCGGGGGACCCGGTCCAGGCGGTCGTCCAGGACCGGGGTGAGCGTGCCGCCGGGGGAGCGCAGGAGCAGCGCGGAGTCGGACAGGACGAGGTACTCGACGGCGTCCTCGGACCACCGGGTCACGACGACCGTCGCCTGGGGCGTACGCGGGTGAGAAAGGTCACAGGTGGTTTCGTGCCCTGCGGCCGTACGGCGGATCGCCTCGCCGAGGATCTCCCGCAACGTCAGATCTCCTCGCGAAACGGTCAGTTCGGCCAGCGCCCCGCCCAGCCGCGCCGTGAACCAGGGGACGGAATGCAGACACCCGGTGCCGTCCCGCGGCGGCGTGACACCGTCCAGGACGATCACGCAACCCCCCCTGCCCCTCGCAGGGAGGCAGACCCCGGCGAAGTCCTCGTTGGGGCGGTCCGCGGCGCCGGGTTCCGACATCACCTCAGTACGCATTCGGCCAGTCTGCACGACCCCTTCACAGGCTTCACCAGAGGCTGGCAACAATCCGGAAAACGGCACGGTCTCGCAGGTCAGCCGCCTGTTTTGGGCTGGAATGGCGCACTCCGGGAAGGCGTGTCGGCGAATCCTGCCAAAGCCTGCCCTCCGCGTCCAACCGGCCAGCCGGAAAAGGCCCCCGCACAGTCCGCCGGAACTTGCCCGTCAACTCCCCTCCGATGTTCACTCCTTCGGGTGGCGGGTCGAATGATGCGAGACCACCGCCCACCGGCGCTGGGAGGGTCGGGGACCGACATATCGGTGCACGTGGGTATGTGCACGCACCACTTGGCACCGAATTGCCGGGGATGATGACGGGGTGCCACCCGGCCCCTTGGGTACACGAGTTCAGGAATGCGAGCACCGGTGCAGAAGACGCGGCCTCGGCGCACAGGCAAGCAGACGGCCTCCGAAGCGGGCGCCGCCGTCCCCGTCGGCTCCGGCCGTCGCAAGCACGTCCGGACCCGGCTGATCGTGGCCGTGGCCGTGGTGGCCGCCGCCATCGCCGGAGCGGGCGCGCCCGCCCTGCTGACCGCCTCCGGGCAGCTGAGCGACTCCCAGGCACTGGTGACCCTCGCCGGCCGCACCCAGGACGCGCTGGCGCTCGCCAACTCCCTCGCCGACGAGCGTGACGAGGTCACCACCTACATCGCGGCGGGCCGCGCCAAGTCCAAGGCGCCCGCCGAGGACCGCAGCGCCCGCGTCGACCGCCAGGTCGAGGACCTGCGCGCGGAGACCGACACCCCCGGCTGGCTGCGCACCGACCTCGACGGCATCGCCGCCGTCCGGCGCGCCGCGCTCACCGGCAAGAGCACCGCCCTTCAGGCGCACGAGGCGTACTCGCGGACGATCACCGAGCTGCACCGGCTCGCCGAGCAACTGGCCGAACAGACGCCCGCCAGGGCCGGCTCCGGCGCGCACGCGTTCGCCGAGCTCGACTCCGCCGTCCAGCAGTCCGCCGCCGCCCGTGGCCTGCTCCTGGCCGCCCTCGCCATCCCGAGCAGCACCCAGACCACGATCAGCCCGATCACCGGGCTGCCGGTCACCAGCACCACCACCTCCGCAGCCGACCGGAAGCAGCGCGACGCCCTCTCCGCCGCCGCCCAGCAGGCCAGGCTGCGCGCGGACGCGGCCCTCGCCGACTTCCACGACACCGCGCCCGCGGCGGCGGTCGAGTCCTACGACTCCACGGTCACCGGGAACGACGTCAACGCCGCCGACAGGTACCTGGCCGCCCTCACCGACCAGCCGACCCTCTCCGACGCCCACCTCGCCACCAGCTCCAAGAAGCTCGACGCGGCGCTGTCCGCGCGGGTCGAGCTGATGCGGGGCGTGGAGTCCGCCCTCTACGACCACCGCACCAAGGACCTAGCGAAGCTCCGCGACGACGACGTCACCGCGCTGGAGATCCGCGTCGCGGTGGTCGGCGCCCTGATGCTGGTGGCCGTCGGCGTCGCCACGGCCATGGCCCGCAGCCTCACCCGCCCGCTGTCCGTGCTGCGCCGCGGCTCGGCACGGCTCGCCGAGGCGGAGGACCCGCGCACCCAGGAACCGGTGCGGTTCACCGGCCGCAACGACGAGTTCGCCCAGGTCGTCCGCTCCGTCAACGCCCTGCACGCGCACAGCGTCGAACTCTACGAGCGCATCGCCACCCTGGAGACCGACCGCAAGCACCTGGTCGGCCAGCGCCAGAAGATGGCCGACGCCCGTGAGGAGCTGCGCGCCGAGCTGGCCGACTCCGCCACCCAGCTGGAGCGGCTGCGCACCAGCATCGGCGGCACCTTCGTCAACCTCGCGCTGCGCACCCTCGGCCTGGTCGAACGCCAGCTCGCCGTCATCGAGGGCCTGGAGGAGCGCGAGCACGACCCGGAGCGCCTCGCGACCCTCTTCAAGCTCGACCACTTCGCCACCGTGATGCGCCGCCACAGCGAGAACCTCCTGGTCCTCGCCGGCACCGAGCACGTCCAGCAGCACGCCGGGTCGATCCCGCTGGTCGACGTCGTCCGGGCGGCGGTCAGCGAGATCGAGCGCTACGAGCGGGTCCGCATCGCCACGCTGCCGCCCCACGTCCACGTGGCCGGGTTCGCCGCCGACGACCTCTCCCACCTCCTCGCCGAGCTGATGGAGAACGCCACCGCGTCCTCCCCGCCCGACGTCCCCGTGGAGATCTCCGGCTGGCTCCTGGAGAGCGGCGAGGTCATGCTCTCCGTGCAGGACGAGGGGATCGGCATGGCGGCCGACCGCATGGTCCGCCTCAACAGCCGGCTCGCCGAGTTCGACCCGGAGTCGCCGTACGACCAGGAGGGCGAGGACGGTCTCGGCCTCGGCCTCTACGTGGTGGCCCGGCTGGCCCATCGGCACGGCGTCCGCGTGCAGCTGCGCGAGCAGAAGCAGGGCGGGGTGGCGGCGGTCGTCGTCCTGCCCCAGCCCCTGCTGGCGGCGCCCCCCGCGGCGACGGTCCCGGCCCCCTCGGCCACCGCGACCGGCACCTTCTCGCTCCCCGGTGCGGACGCGGAGGCCAACTCCAACGTGCTGCACGGCCGCGCCACGTCGGGCGACCCGCTGGTGACGCTGGCGGAGCACGCGGTGGCCGCCCACGAGGCCGACGAGGACACCGCACACGAGCAGGCGGCTCCGCCGAAGCCCGCGGACCCCGAGCCGACGGCCCGCCCGAAGGCCCCGCCGGAGACGCCCGCCGAGACAACGATGGAACTCCTCCTCCCGGACCTCGAACCCACGGAACCCGAACCCCGCCCCACCGCACCTGACGACCAGCCACGAGCGACGTCCGCGGCGGCCCAGCCCGGAGCCGCCGCGCCCGGAGCCCAGCCCGGTGCCGTTTCTCCGGGGGACAGCTTCGGGCCCACCGCGGCGGGGGAGCAGTCCGCGGTCCACGCGGCCGGCGAGCAGCCGCGAGGCGTGTCCGTGGGGGAGCCGTCCCGAGCCGCCCCGCCCGGAGCCCAGCCCCAGGCGTTCCCTCCGGCTGACCACCCCGGGCGCACCGAATCGGCGGAGCAGCCCCGGGCCGACGCACCCGGCGGCCAGCCTGGAGCCTTCCCTTCGGCGGACCGCTCCGGGGCCGCCGGGGGCGTGCCCCGGCCGGCCGAGGCCTGGGGCCCGTCGGGCGGCGTGCCCGTGGGGGAGCAGCCCCTGGCCGCCGCGCCCGGCGACCTGCCTGGAGCCGTTCCTTCGGGGGACCACTCCGGGGCCGGTCCGGCCGGGGAACAGGCGCGTGCCGTGCCTTCGGTGGGGCGGCCCTGGGGTGCCGGGAGCGAGGGACGGGCGCACCCCGCGGACGCGGAGGTCCGGAATCGGCCGTCGACCGCGGCCGGTGACGGTGAGCGCGTGCCGCCCGGGTCCGGCGACGGCACCCGCACGGGTGCGGACGCATTCGGGGGAACCGAGGAGCACGCGCGCCCGCTGCCCGCGCCCGCCGAGGCCGACGCCGAGGACCCCGTCACCAGCAAGGGCCTCCCCAAGCGCACCCCCAAGATCACCGCGCCCGCTCCGCCGCCGCGCCAGCGCGGCACCGGCGTGGACGCCGAGGCCCTCCGCCGCAGGCTCGGCGGCTTCCGCCGCGGCGCCGACGCGGGGCGGCGCGACGTCGAGGCGGAGATCGCCGAACAGACCGGCCAGAACCAGGTACCGAGCAACGCACCGGCCGGACGCGCAACAGCCGTATCCGAAGAAGCCACGGGGGGCACAGTCGAGGAGGCAAGCAGTTGACCGCGCCCAGTACCTTCGGACTGAGCAGTGAGGCACGCAACCTGCACTGGCTGCTGAGCAACCTCGTCGAGGAGGTGCCAGGCATCCAGTCGGTCGCCGTGGTCTCCTCGGACGGCCTCCTCCTGCTCTCCTCGGACACCAGCCGCAACGAGGCGGCCCGCGAGGCGCAGAGCGAGAAGCGGACCGGCCCGCGCGGCTCCGCCGCCGACCTGGCCACCATCGTCTCCGGCATCGGCAGCCTCACTGTCGGCGCCGCGAAGCTGATGGACTTCGGCCCGGTCAAGCACACGATGGTCGCGATGGACGAGGGCAGCCTCTTCGTGATGTCCATCAGCGACGGCTCGCTGCTCGGCGTGCACGGCAGCGCGGAGTGCGACATGAGCGTCGTCGCCTATCACATGGCCCTGTTCGTCGGCCGCGCCGGTCACGTCCTGACCCCCGAACTCCGCAGCGAGCTACGGAAATCGCTGGAGACCGACGCGCCGAGGAGCGGCCGATGAGCAGCGCGCCGAAGAACCGCAGGCAGAACCTCCCGGTCCGCGGCGGCGACCGCAAGCCCGCCCGCGTCCGCCCCTACTCGCTCACCGGCGGCCGCACCCGCTTCGGCCACGTCCTCCTCGTGGAGACGTTCGTGGCCGCGCTCGAGGCCCCGGAGGAGCGCAAGGAACTGACGAATGGTTCCCTCAACACCCGGGTGATGCCGGAGCTGCAGGCCATCGTCGAGCTGTGCCGCCGTATGCGTACGGTGGCCGAGATCGCCGCGCTGCTGAAGATGCCGCTCGGCGTGGTCCGGGTCCTGCTCAGTGACCTCGCGGACCAGGGAAAGATCCGTGTGTACGGAACCGGAACCGGTCACGGCGTCGGCCGCCCGGACCGCGCTCTGCTGGAAAGGGTGCTGAGTGGACTACGCCGTCTCTGACGCCGCCGGCGTCAACCCGCTCCTCGAAGAGGAGCACGTGCGGTCGTGGCAGACGGACCGCAGCCGGGCCCCCATCGCGACGAAGATAGTCGTGGCGGGCGGTTTCGGCGTCGGCAAGACCACGCTGGTCACCGCCGTCTCGGAGATCACGCCCCTGCAGACCGAGGCGCTGATGACCGAGGCGAGCGAGGAGACCGACGACCTCACCGCCACGCCCGGCAAGCTCACCACCACCGTGGCCATGGACTTCGGGCGCATCACGCTCGACGACGACCTGGTGCTCTACCTGTTCGGCACGCCGGGTCAGCAGCGGTTCTGGTTCATGTGGGACGACCTGGTGCGGGGCGCGATCGGTGCCGTCGTCCTCGCGGACACCCGGCGGCTGAAGGACTGCTTCCCGGCCCTCGACTACTTCGAGAGCTGCGGGCTGCCGTACGTCGTCGCGGTCAACCACTTCGACGGCAGCGAGCGCTTCGAACCCGAGGACGTGCGCGAGGCATTGACGATTCCGCCGCGCATACCTGTAATGATCATGGATGCCCGCCGTCGTGTCCCGGTGATCGAGACCCTGTTGTCCCTGGTCGCCCACGCGCTGGACGAAACACCCGAGTAGGAGAACGGTCCCCGTATGCGGAAGATACTCGTCGTGGGGGCCGGCCAGTCCGGTCTCCAGCTCGCCCTCGGCCTCCAGTCGCACGGCTACGAGGTCACCCTGATGTCGAACCGGACCTCGGACGAGATCCGCTCCGGCCGGGTCATGTCGACGCAGTGCATGTTCCACACGGCACTGCAGCACGAACGCGATCTCCAGCTGAACTTCTGGGAGTCCCAGGCCCCGAAGATCGAAGGACTCGGCGTCTCGGTCGCGGCCCCCGGCTCCTGGGGCGAGGGGCCCGCGGCCCGCGCGATCGACTGGGTGGGCCGGCTCGACGGGTACGCGCAGTCGGTCGACCAGCGGGTGAAGATGGCCGGCTGGATGGAGACCTTCGCGCAGCGCGGCGGCCAGCTGGTCATCCACGGCGCCGCCGTCGGCGACCTCGACTACTTCTCCCGCGCCTACGACCTGGTCCTGGTCTCGGCCGGCAAGGGCGAGCTGGTGTCCATGTTCGGCCGCGACGCCGCCCGCTCCCCGTACACGGAGCCGCAGCGGGCCCTCGCCGTCGCCTACGTCCACGGGCTCGGCCCGCGCCCCGAGCACCCGGACATCCACGCGGTCCGCTGCAACCTGGTCCCCGGTGTCGGCGAACTCTTCGTCATGCCCACCCTGACCACCTCGGGACCCGCCGACATCCTCTTCTGGGAGGGCATACCCGGCGGCCCGCTGGACGTCTTCAACGGCGTCAAGGATCCCTCGGAGCACCTCTCCCTGACCCTGGAACTCATGGAGCGGTACACGCCCTGGGAGTACGCGCGGGCCGGCAAGGTCGAACTGACCGACGCCGGCGGAACCCTCGCCGGCCGCTACGCCCCCACCGTCCGCAACCCGATCGGCCGGCTCCCCGGCGGTGGCCTGGTCCTGGGCGTCGCGGACGTGGTCGTGGCCAACGACCCGATCACCGGCCAGGGCTCCAACTCGGCCGCCAAGTGCGCCGCCTCCTACCTCGCCTCGATCCTCGAACACGGCGAGAAGGAGTTCGACGAGACCTGGATGCAGGCGACGTTCGACCGTTACTGGAACACGGCCCAGCACGTCACCAAGTGGACGAACGCGATGCTGGCGCCGCCGCCGGAGCACATCCTCAACCTGATCGGCGCCGCGGGCCAGCTCCAGCCGGTAGCGGACCGCTTCGCGAACGCCTTCAACGACCCGGCCGACTTCGAGAACTTCTTCTACGAGCCGGCGAAGACGGAGGCATACCTGGCCTCGGTGACCGCAGGCGCCTGATTGCTTCTGCTCGGCCTCCTTGAGCAGCCCCTCGGCCTTCTTGACGGCGGCGATCCGGACCTTGCCCGCCTCGGAGTTGGCCTCCGAGACCAGGTC